>JAVEYW010000012.1 GCA_034003325.1 Desulfobacterales bacterium | reverse complement strand
GGGCAAGGCATCGGCAAACTTGGCTACCACGATATGGGCCAGCAATCCCTCGGAGGCAATGCTTTTGGGAATCAACTGCACCGGCGGCGGGGCGATTTTTACCGTAGCTCCATCATCCTCAACCCCCCTGTGCGGCGGTTTTGATACCTCCATTCAATTGAAAACGAACCTGGCCAGATGCTTTGCCTGTAAGCGCAATTTCAACCATATCGAAATGGTGATGGCGCATTTAAGACTCGGCTTTACCGAGAGCGTCAGCTGGTTAAAAGAGCGTAATGCCCAAAGGATGGATGAAAAACCAGCTGCCTATCGAAAGAATCAAACATCGCCGGCCAAAATCGGCGACATCCTCTCCGGCATGCTCTCCATCACACCACCGCCTTCTCAGGAAAGCCCTCTTCCCACCATCTCGGAACGGATAGCCAGTCTCGAAAAAAAGGTTGAAGAACTCTTCACCTTGATCGAAAGACTCATTTCTTTACGCTTACCACATCAATAGATCCATCTCTATAAATCAAGCCAGAACAAACAGGCCGGGTGGGCGGGGTCTTTTTAATTTTTTGCCTGCGGGGTCCGAAACCGGAATAATGATTGGCTAAATCCTGAAACCGGCAACTTTCGGGTGGGTCCAAAAAAACGCTCCGGTGGGTCCATTCTTAACCGGAGGTAACAGCCGGAAGGACACGTTCAATCCGAGGTATGACATTTTGAACAAGTTATAGGACCAGATGTCTCTCCGCCGATTTTCCTTAAATGATGACATCCGATGCAGCTCTTGCTGTTGTTTAGGCTGTGGTATGCAAAAGAAGCGGTTTTTATTTTTTTCACATTTAAACTTCGATTTAGTACGTCATGGCAACCTGTAGACGTACATTTACCTGGAGAATCCATCTGGGCCTCCCATTTATGGTGACAAATTTCACAATCCATAGTTAAATGAATTTCATGCGGCATGCGTACTGGATTGTAAATGTCATAAAAGGGATTTTGTTTTTTCTGCCTCAAGGGAATACCAGAAAATTGATTCATGATGATGTTCTCCGGCACTTCAAAAGCATGAAGGTTTATTGCAATCAAATGCACTAAAACCATAATAAAAAGTTTTAGACCCTTTACCAGAAACATGCACGCTTTTGCGTGTATATTCGCCGAAGGTGAAAGATGGCTTTTATGCATCCCAGAATCCCAGCATTCCAGCATCCGGCTTTGCCGGATTAGATTTATAAATATAAATTTATGCAAATTCAAATTAAGTTGAACCATGAGTCCCATTTTTCAACAACGATCCTACACTCTTCACCTTTTACATCTTCGCCATCTGGATTAATACTTGAATTTTATACACATATAACCCATCTGGGTCAGCGCGCCCATTTTTTTCCAATTTGGTGAAGTGCACGTTTTCTGCCTTATCGCATGGCAACTACTTTCATGATCAGTGACCAACAAAATACTGTTTCGTCCAACTGTTTATGTATACATTCAATGCCATTTCCTTAACAATTGGTATTGTATTCATAGAAAAACCGACGTTGTTTGACCCTGTGTCGCCTTGGAAATTTTCTGTTGGGTCTCACGGATTCTTTTGTCTGAATGAATATGGTTCTTAGCTTTTCGATAATTTCAGTGACTTTTTTGCTGGTTCTATGAAAAACAAGAATGATCGTATGTTTCATTTTTACAAGCGCTTGGGTAAAATTTATCTGATGCACATGCTTGAGTTTCTCCGATTTTAAAAAAATTTGTTGTTTGGTTGTTCTTGCAACAGCGGCTACAAGGTTCTTTGAAAACAGTTTGGCATGAAAATCCTGATAAACGGAACGAACTGTCTTGCCGGAAAAGTTTTCCACCTGAAGGCGGTATTTTAAGGTTTCATAATCCTCTTCCACCGGCCAGCGCAGATGGTATAACTCCGAAAAAAGCTCATATGGATATCTCTTCATGTCCATCAGGGTGGTAACAAGAATTTCCGTTTCACCGGAATCCAGTTCAACGCGAATAAAGCGGACCCTTAGCGGCTTTTTATCAATCCCCATCTCGTAGCATTTACGGATGGATTGAGGGGAGGGGTAACTCTTGGAGATTTGTTCCTTTTTGACGGAAAGATAGAATTTTCGTGCTGCGCTCCAACGCTTATATGAAATTCTGGCGCAAAAGTTCGCGCCCATTGAAAGTATCAAGCCAAAAAGCCAGTGCGCTGGATACCCGCGATCCAAAAGGATAAGATCCTGGGGCTGTAACTTCAGGAAATGAAACGCTGCAACTTCTCTTTCCCAATCGCTTTTAGGGTTGATGATGCCGTCAACGGTTATTTTATTGAGCACGTCGAACATTTGGGAAACGCGGGCTTTTGGGCAAGCCTTCTCTCCCTTTGTGGACGTCCAAACGCCAAAATGATCGGCTATATCCGCCTCATGCGGCGGCAATCGAAGGGTTGAGCCATCAACGGCGAGGAGATTGAAGCCGAACCATATGTCCGGCCTGAAATGATCGTAAAAGAAATTTACCAAGTGATCGTTTAGTTCCATAAAGGCTTCATGTTTCATTTTGGCGCGGGCTTTGGATAAACTGCCTTTGTACAACACGCGCTCGTGAACTTCTGCATGGTGAAGGACCTGAAAATAGCGATCCAATTTTTCTTGATAGGATTGGTTGTTCATGTTCAGTAAAAAGAAAATTAGTTCATGGAACGGCAGAAGCCTTGTTCTGACAAAATCACGTTCATTTTCTTTGTTTCTTAGACAAAAATCTTCTGAAAAGATCATATTCTTAATGGATACGATTAGTTGTGGCACACATTTGCCAATTCAGGTTCCATGCCAATTTTTTCGTTTTTGAGCATTGTTCTCTCCTTTTTTTTGAATTTCTTATTGATGCAAAAGAACAATGTATTTATAGCATAACAAATTGTATTTTTTAAATATTAACGAATTTAAGTTCCTTAAGGAAACGGCATTGAGTATAGTTTTATTATTTATCTTTTTGCTTGAATCGCAGCCCCCAAAGCCCCTACTACCGTAGGGTTTTCCGGTACAATAATAGTAATGTCTAATTTTTCTTGCAGCATTTTTTTTAAACAAATATTATTTGCCAGGCCTCCTGTGAGAACGATTTCTTTATTCGGCTTAACTCGCCTGACTATCGAAGCAATTCTCTCCACTATAGCTTCGTGAACACCTGCCAGTAATTCTTCGATAGGAATACCACGATGGATTGCTGAAACCACCTCTGATTCGGCAAATACAGCACAGAAACTGCTTATTTTTTCGATTCTGGGGGAATTGAAACATATCTCGCCAGCTTTTTCTATATCGACGCCCAAAGCCGATGACATTTCCTCTAAAAAAATACCAGATCCCGCAGCGCATTTATCGTTCTCCACGTAATTAGTAACAACTGCTCTTTCATTTACATTAATAGCTCTGTAGCTTTCGGCTCCGATATTAACTATGGTCATTTCTTGCGGATATAGTAATGATGCACCGAGGGCTTGACACACAACTTCCGAAGATTTCTTATTCGCAAAGTTTATCCACTTTTTTCCCACACCGGTGGCAACTATAACCTTTAAATCCTCAAAAGATTTACCAGATAACTCAATGGCCTTATTTAATGCGTGTTTAGCACCAATTATAGCATTTTCTTGAGTAAATTTAGAGTATGATGAAAGTATTATATTATGGTCGTCAATAAGGACGGCGTTAATACTCCTGTTTCCGATATCGATGCCACCAAAGATCCCTGTCATAATAATTTAATTCCTTTGTCTTCATATGATCCAAATGTCATATTTAGGTTGCTAATTAAAAAAGGAACAGTAAAAATAAAATTTATTAATCGAGCATATATGCTTGGAGTGAAGCCTCTCTTGCAAACAAGGCTGCACCCAATGCACCTATAATTTGAGGTTCGAATGGGATGATAAGTCGTAAGCCTGTTTTTTCTTCAATTTTTTTAACAATTCCTTTATTTTTTGCTACCCCGCCTGTAATTGCGAAATCCTCTTCGATCTCTACCCTGGAAACAAGTTCTAATACGTTATCAGTGATAGCATCATGAACCCCTGCAACTATTTCATTTTTGGGGACTCCAGCCCTGTTTAATGATAAAACTTCAGATTTGGCAAATACTGCACATCTTGAACTAATTTTGCTTTCTTTACTAGCTCCAAGAGACATACCACCGAGATCTTCAAGTTCAACGCCCAATACATGCGCGACAATTTCCAAGGAACGACCAGTTCCGGCGGCACATTTATCGTTCATAACAAAATTGATGACTTTTCCACTTTCGTCGCATCGAATAGCTTTGCAATCCTGACCGCCCATATCTAAGATTGTTCTCACGGAGGGATGAAGGTAATGAATGCCTTTCGCGTGACATGTGATTTCGGTTATATTTTTATCGGCAAAAGGGACAATTACTCTTCCATAACCTGTTGCAACAACATATTTAATATCAGACTCGGATACATTCTTAATAAATGAAACAGCTTTCTGAAATACTTTTTCTGCTATTTTAATGCTGTTTCCACCTGTCGGAAGAATTGCATAGGAAAGTATTTTTTCACTATTCATAATTACGGCTTCAGCCGATAAAGAACCAATATCTATTCCAGCCCACATTCCAATCCCTCCGTTTAACCTTATAATTAAACTGTTGATGCCAAAATTTTATGATTTCAAAAACTGTTATTCTTTTTGATCCAAATTTCTTTTTTGCATACCATAAAAAAAAATACGCAAAAAACTATTTTTTATTTCTACAAGTGAGCAACGCCCCTTAATATCCACCCATTGTAATGACCAGTTAAACATACCCATCAGGGCCATAAAAGCAAGCTGGGGATCAACATCAATAAAATCGCCCCTCCTAATTTCCGTTTCAATAATACCAGTAATAAATTTTTCAAATTTTTTTCTTTTCGCAATAACATTTTGATACACTTCTGGTTGAATATGCTTATATTCCTTCAAAAATACAGAAACATATGACCTTTTCTGGGCCACAGTTTCTATAATGGCCGTCATGATAATGTTAAGTTTTTCTATTGTTGCCATGTCGTCAGTTATTGAGTTTGCATTATCTAAAATGATATCAATAATGATGTTATGTATTTTTATTAATAAGTCCTCTTTTTTTTTTATATAGTAATATAAGCTCCCTTGCGTTAAGTTCATTGCTTTTGCAATATCACGCATGGTCGTGCTGGAGTAACCTTTTTTTTCAAACAATTTTACAGCATGGTCGAGCAATTCCGCATATCGCTGGCTTTTATCGGCTTTTTTAGCTTTCATCAATCTAATCCCAAAATAAGCGTTTATTAATTTGACTTCGTAACATTCAGTATTGCGCTCGCGCCATTTTTAGCAGGCGCTGGCGCCTGATGCGCGAATCAATAGATTTTTTAAGTTGTCGATGTCGCTCTTCCATTTGACGTATCACTTCATCTCGAGTCGTGTCACGTCTCGGAAGAAAATGTGCAAGAAGGTCTTCAATATCAGCGCAAGAAAGAAGTGGATAATCATCTTCATGTTTGATTTTCTCAGAAAGCATGAACACCATCGCCATCATCACCAAAGCCATGTGGTGATGCCAGGCACTCCATTTGCGAACCTGGTAATCCGCCATGCCGCACTCGCTTTTCGCATCTTCAAAAGTGCGTTCGACCCAAAAGCGCAGACGTTGCATCCAAGCAAGGCGTTTAAGCGTAGTCGTTTCCGGGGCGTTGCTGATGGATATTTTGATATCCGAATAGCTCCCGGGTGTTCTCGTCGCTACCAGGTGCCACCGATGAACCTCAGAGGAGCCTTCATCCCAAATGTATACGGTTTGCACCCAGGCACTGACTTTCAGCTTGCCACGTGTGGTGTCACGGAGTTCCACAACTGTCCAGTCGCTATCTGGAATAGAGGTTACTACCTCACCAACCCCCTTTGGCGCATGATCAGTTCTATACTTTTTGCTCTGGCGGCCGGTCTTTGTCTTTTTCTCAGGAATATAGGGGCTTGGGTCTTCCGTATATACAAAAAAATCAGAGTGAACATCGACAACGAAAATTTCAGACATTTTGGCCAATGCTGTACAAAATCCCAGGCTTTTTCCGTAACCGGCATCGGCGCCAATCCAACCGTAATTCAGACGGTTTTCACGCGCCTGCTCAACAATTTTAAGCGCAAGCTCTATCTTTGTATGAAATTTTCGTTCATTTTCCGGTATGCCCGCTTTATCACACCGCTTTCGATCACGGGTCCATTCTTTGGGGAGATACAACCGGACATCAACTGGCGAAACAAACCTATTGTTTGCAAGGGCACCGAACACAGCAACTTGCCCATTATCAGTTTTTCCAAGTCGCCCCAACCATTGACGGGAAGTTCCAACAGACATTTTCCCCTGCTTGGCAAAACTGCTTTCATCGATAATAAGGCTGGTGGATTTACTGTCTCCGATAAGATTGTTTACATCATGCGCCACATGGTCGATTACAGCCCGATCATCCCAAGTGGAATGGGTCAAAAATTGTTGAAGGTTTCTCGACGTTGCATCAGGAACAACTTCAGCCATGCGGTCCATGTTTTTGCGGGAACCCGCCTGCATCAAACCACGAGTATATTGTCGAGCTTTTTCAGTAACATCGCGGGTGCTGAGAACAAAATGCTCACTGTAGGTGTTCACAAAAGACATGAATCTCCCGGCAATCCCCGCAAGCGCTGCCTGCGGGTTTTCATAAATTTTTCTCCTATGGTTAAATCTTTTTCTCCGGGGTTGTTTTCATAGGTTTTTATTTACTTTCCAACGTATTAAATGTCAACAAAAGAATGTTACTAAGTCAAATTATTTCATTCCCCATTTTTCAATATACACGTGATCATCCAAAGATTCATCTGGAACCCAACCCGCAATTGAAAATGCCGATTTTTCGGGTATGTGCTCTGGATATCCTAAAGGAATGACGCCAAGCGGAACGACGCTAAAAGGAATATCGAAAATTTTTCTTACCTTTTCCTTGTTATACCGCGTTATCCAAACCGTACCTAATCCCTCTCCATGCGCAGCCAGCATTAAATTCTGTATCGCCATGCAAGTGCTCAGAATATGTTGACCTTTTCCGGGTTCTCCCTGTTTAGTTTTATTGGGATCAGCGCAAACAACGATTAGGACAGGAACTTTTATCACAAAATCGGTTGAAAAATGATCAAGCCTTTGTTGCCAAGTTTCATTCAGTGTTTTTTTATATTTTATAACTTCGTCATAAAAGCATTCCGAAAATAATTCTTTTTTTTTTTGATTTTGGACAACGATAAAGTACCAAAATTTATAGTTAGATGCTGACGGCGCCGAATGCGCTGCTTCCAAAATTCTTTGGATTTTATCTTTCTCAACCGGCTTATCCAGAAATTGTCGTACACTTCTTCTTTCCCTGATCGCTTGCATCAATTCCATATTATTTCCTCCAGCAACATTTATTTACTTTCCTTTGAAATTAGGGGTTCGTTTTTCGAAAAAAGCGTCTACTCCTTCGTTTTTATCCTCGGTTGCACAAATTTTTCCAAATAAACTAAGTTCTAAATCCAGGCCATCTCGAAGCGAAAATTCCAAAGAGCTATTAATTGCCTCCTTGGCGAACTTTATCGCAATGGGACCTTTGTTTAATATTTCCTGAGCCAGGTTTTGAGCTTCATTGATCAATTGTTCATGAGGAACAACCCTGTTTACAAGTCCAATTTGATATGCTTCTTTAGCGTCAATTATGCGTCCAGTAAAAATGAGATCCTTTGCCCGGCCAAGTCCAATTAAATGTGTGAGTCTCTGGGTTGCTCCAGCTCCCGGGATGATGTTATAGTTAACCTCTGGTTGAGCAAATTTTGCATTTTCGGAAGCAATCCTTAAATCACATGCCAACGCCAGTTCACATCCACCGCCCAGAGCATATCCGTTAATAGCAGCAATCACAACTTTGGTGGAATGATGAATCAGAGAAAACACCTTTTGAAAAAAACTTAGCCAAATTTCACCTGACTTTTGGTTTAACTGTTTAAATTCATTTATATCAGCACCACCCGCGAAAAATTTTTCCCCTCGGCCTGTGATAATAATGATTAATACATCATTATCACAGATCAACGCCTGCAAGGCGACTTCTAACGAGCCCAAAATAGTGCGGTTAAGAATATTTGCAGGAGGATTATCAATATGTACGTAACCAATATGTCCTTTAATTTCATATTCTACGGTGTTTTTTAATTTGGCCATATTCTTTCTCCCTATTACCAATATAGCTTGTGTTTGCCCGAAAAGAGCTTGATTTCGGCGCGATTTTAAAAATTTCCTATCCCCCGGCATCAAAGTGGCTGCCGGTTTTAGCGCATAAAGAATAAGAATTTGAGTTTTTAGAGAAAATTTGAAAATTTGTGTAGTTTTTAGGAACAATTCTCCTGTGTTTTCAGTATTTTTTGTCTATTTTTGATCGCGTCAAGCAGCGATCAACGCCTGTAGCGGATTGTCCTGCTTTTGGCGTTGATGTTCTTTCTCAATTAAAATGCGACCAAGGGTCAGTAAGTTCCGTCCGATTGCCGCCATCGCGACATACCGGTCATAGCCTGTTCTTGCTTTGTCCCGGCAGCGGTTAAGCCTATTGGCGGACACCAGGGAATGGATGCAGGATTCTACACCTGAATGCCAGTTGCGTATTTTTTTGAAAGGCGCGGCATGCTCCCTTTGCTTATCGGCACTGTTAAGTCCGCCTTTTTTGGGTAATACTGTCAAAGGCACCAGCTTCTGAAGCGCTACCAAATTGGTGGGGGTCCAGACGCCTTTATCAAAGCTACAGGCTTGAATTTTATGGTCATAACGTTCCTGAAGAGGGTGTAGGGCGTAAAGGATGGCAATGAGACCATGCCGGGATGAAAGGTCCAGTTCAATATCTTTGATAGAAACTCCATCAATGCGCAACTGGGGAATAGATCGAAATCGCATGGATACCACCTGTGAAGATTTTCTTCTGATTGGGTGAATTTTATTTCTGAAAATCCTTATCATATTGATTTTATTGATATCATATTAAACACAAGAAGTATTTTATTGTAAGCAAAAAATTAACTATTTCGACCGATATCAGGGAGATATTGTTTTCGGACAGACACTAATTATATCAAAATAATATGATTAAAAACATGCTGCCTACCATCCCCGAAAGTTGATTTAAGACGTTTTTTCCTTAAAGGTTAATACAGGGCAATGGGCGTTCAGTATGACATATTGAGCTGTTGATCCCATTAAGAGCTTCCCAACTTGAGACCTAAGGCGCACTCCAATAATGACTAAATTGCATTCCTTTTCTTTTGCATACTGAACTATCGCGTTACCTGGGTCCGCGCCACGCGTCAATATCTCAGATTCACATGGAATGCCGGCCTCAATAAAGCGTTTTTTCACCTCCTCGATTCTCTTCATAGCTTCACTCATTTGGGGTTTTAAAGCTTCTCCCTTGTCCCCGAACATCAAAGAAGTAACAATCAGAACTTCCGAATTAACGGCTTTAGCCAGGTCCATGCTAAGCCTTAGCGAGTCTTCGCTCATGACCTTATGGTATGCTAATAGAATTTTCATTTGCGAATCTTCCTTTTAAAAAAAGTTTGTAATTGGCAATCCTTTTTAAAAAAAACAGGCCTCACCATGCCGATGGAATGATACAAGACATTGTTTTAAACTTTACAAGCCCATCGATTTCATCTCCTATAATCCTATGAGTTTATACACTCTTGTCCAAAAACGGTTTCAAAGTGGAGTAATCCAATAAGATCTTGGAAAAAAGCCTCCTTGTAAGGCATGGTTTAACAGCGACGAAAAACCCTTAGCCAAAAACAAGGAGGCAGCACGATGGTACGACATGCAAGTCTGTTTAGTCAATTGGTTGCTTTGTTTAATCGCGGACAATTCCATAGTCTGGTCTTTCATCATAAAGCCGAGTGGTACTGTAAAGGCTTTGACAGTTGGAATCATTTTGTATCCATGTTATTTTGCCAATTAGCTCAAGCCAAAAGTTTACGAGAAATCTGTGGCGGCCTGTCCTGCTGTCTGGGTAAGTTGCGCCATCTCGGGTTCAAAAAAGCACCGAACAAATCCATCCTGTCCTACGCCAATGCTCACCGGCCGTGGCAGATGTATCAGGAGCTATTTTATCAGACTCTTGATAGATGCAAATTGGCCGGTACCGGCAAACATCGATTCAAATTCAAAAACAAGCTGTTATCGCTGGATAGTTCAACAATATCCCTGTGTTTATCTCTTTTCCCTTGGGCCAAATTCCGAAGAACCAAAGGAGCTGTGAAATTGCACCTGCTGCTGGATCATGACGGATACCTGCCCACGTATGCTTATATTTCCAACGGCAAAAAACATGATGCCACTAGCGCCCGCAAGGCCCCGTTGTCGCCGTATTCAATTGTGGCCATGGACCGGGGATATAACGATTATGATCTTTTTGCGCATTGGACCGAAAACCATATTTTCTTTGTCACCCGATTAAAGGGCAACGCTGATTATACTATCGCCGGTGAACGCGCTGTCCCCCAAAACCGAAACATCCTTGCCGATCAGTTGATCCAATTTAACGTCCATTCCGCCCGAAAAAAATGCCCATATCTACTCCGCAAAGTGGTTGTTTGGGACAAAGAGCAAAACCGCCAAATCGTTCTTTTGACCAATCATCTCGAATTTGGAGCAACCACCATATCGGAAATCTATAAGGATTGCTGGCAAATTGAGCTGTTTTTTAAGGCGCTCAAGCAAAACCTGAAGGTGAAGACCTTCGTCGGAACCAGTGAAAACGCCCTATACATCCAGATTTGGACAGCATTAATCGCCATGCTGTTGATCAAACTCCTTCAGTTCAAATCCAAGTTCAACTGGTCGTTATCGAACCTGGTGGCCTTTTTGCGCTGGAATCTCTTTACCTATCGGGACTTATGGGAATGGATCGATAATCCATTCGATGTTCTCCCAATAACTCCAGAGCCTGTCCAAGATATGCTGCCATTTAAAGGTCTTGGACAGCACATGTTAAAACCGGCAACCTGATTTGTGATTAGGAACGCAGGAGGCCATAACCTATTGAAATCTAATTCAGTGAATACCGTTTTCTAATTTATTTTGGACAGCAGTGATTCTGGATATCTTATGACTTAGCTACCGTCACGATAATAAAGAGGATGTTTTAGCCAAGCCAAAAAGTTATTTTCTGTACATCCACTTTTATCGGCGTACTGGGATGTTGGTCAGGAACACCGAGAGGAATAATTCCGATAATCTCTTTTTGTTTGGATATATTCAAAAAGCGAAAAATCTCATTTTCTCTCATAAATAAAGGCCCTGTCATCCAGCAAGTCCCCAGCCCCTCATTCCATGCTGCGAGCAGGAGATTTTGTGTAGCCGCTGAACCATCTTTTATATTATTATGCATGGTCCACTTATCTTCAGCTTTCGGAACGGTTACTATTATTGCCAGTGGGGCGTTACCCAAGTATTTAAAAAACAATTTCAAACCATCAACTTTGTCTTGAGAATCATCGCAGGGAATCGGTAGGTCCTTTACAATTTCTCTGAAATCATCTTCGCTTACTGCATCCAATACCCCCTGAAAAGAATCTACTAGAATTTTTTGCATACGATCCAGCAATGACCGCTGTAAAACTAAAAATTCCCAGCACTGTTTATTGCCTGCTGAGGGTGCAAGGTTTGCGGCCTCAAGTATCTTGATAATTATGTCTCTAGGTACGGGATCGGGCTTGAATTTTCTTATACTTCGCCGGGTGCGGATCGCATCTATTAGTTCCATGAATCAATCCTCTCAGTTGATGAGTCGCAAAAGGTTGTTTATAGTCATGACTATGCCGGGAATCTGGGCTCTACGTAAGGATCTGCCCTGTGCCCGCCGCCTCGACAGACATAAAGATTTTTATAGCCTGAATTGCACGAAACTCGACACGAGCGGCACATGCCCCTAATTCCTATTTCCTGAAGTTTTAGCAGGACGCTTTTCCCTTAAATCCCTACCGCCTATTTTTACCTCTACGATGAATTTATTGCCCCGCTACATGGCTAATGGACCAATTTTATAAAAAATTCCGTGCAAAAATTTTCTTGCTCACACCGGATTTTAAAAAATTCGGGTCTACGTAGGGACTCTTTCCCATAGCTTCGGTTTGATCCTCAATCGGTCGCCATAAATCCATAAAAGGCCAAGAGCGCCGGCGTTCTGCTATCATACAACGAATATTTGACTGCGACGTCCATAAGAGCAAGTTTGGCATTTTGTCGAAAAAATTATAGAGCGATGCCTTGTCCTATGCCCGAACTTGCACCAGTAATGATTGCAACTTTATTATCGAGCCTATGCATTGAGCCCTCTCCTTCAGCCCAAAACAAAATAGATTTGGATTTCATATCCTTACCTACACGCCTCCTATCATCTCGAAAAAAGCCTGTGCTCTCGTTTTAACTTGCCCCAGAGCTCCGACTTCGGAGGCCTCAATAAACAGGGTTTTGATTCCCATATTGTTCAATAATTTTTTTGTATCCGGAACCGCAAAGCCAAAAGGATCGCAATATTTTTCCAGTATAATTACTGCTCCTTCAACTTTTGCGGTTTCAGCAAGCTTTTTGATATTATCGAATCTGATATCGCTCGGATATTTGGCTGCACAAAATCCAGAATACCAATTGCTATCAAGAATAGATCTGAAAGGATCTCCCGAGGTATCAGCATCTTTCATTATCCACCTCATTCCTGTACATGTCTCATCCGTGACGAAAATACCCTTTGAACTTTCAAATTCCTTCAACAACTCCAATTCTGTAAAATCAATTGTTGAACCGATTAACATCAAACGGATCTTATCTCTCGAAATCTCTTCCATTTCCTGCAAATCATCCCGTAGCTTTTCCAATTTCAATACATAATCACTGCTTGGTGCTTGCATTACCGCCAGAATCACCTCCAAAACTTGATAACCATAAATTGCCGGCGTTTTTTCAACTCGTATTCTATATATATCGCGTAGGGTTTTTCTGATCTTGTTCATCAATTTAATGGCATCCGCCAATTTTTCATCTGTTATTTTATTGCCGCTGAAGTTTTCCAGGGCTTCCTTAAATAATTTTAATTCTTGTTCCCACCAAGCCCTTGACGCATCCGAAGATGTTTCGGCGGGTAGCTGTAGGAAATAATCAAAATCGACACACCTATGCCGTCTCTGAATATCATGAGCGTATTGTAGAGTATCGCAAACCTTAGGGGTAACAAGTCCATCTAAATACTGTAACTGACCCCTTAAAAGCTGGTCTAAGTAGCTTCTGCAAATATTGCATGAAAACGACTGGAGGGAAGCATCAGCGAGTGTAATCGTTTGTGGATAGCTCAACATCCTGACTGGAATCATGTCTGCTGCCAATATCATTTCAACAGGGACATAAGTACAATCATAGCCGATCATTTTTTTTCCGGTTTCTTCCTTTAATTTCCGCATATTTTCAGAAATTGACTTATTGAAGTCGGAAAAAGGCCTGATTAATTCATTAGCATTATTCATGGCATTTACCCCACATTAAATATTCAAAGAATCCCTATCAATCCCACCAAATCACATTGGCTCTAATTATGGCCGATGATGATGAATCAAAATATATAAAACGAGGTTGTTAATTTATCCCTTCCTCTGTTCAAGCATCTCAACAAAATTTTCAAACTGGGCCCTCACCTTTTCGTCATTGAAGTCCCTTGGATCAGCCATGTTGCCTTCAAACCTCAGACACGGTATGCCGACCCTGCGTTCAAGCTCTGATGCCATTTCAGGTATTGGGTAAGCAATAATTTTACATCCGCGATTGTCCATCAGTGCCATCGCATCACAGCTCCAATCCCTGATTAGTTCTTCCCCCCATTTAATTCGATTCTCAATATTGTAATTAAGGTACTGTTTTGCAAAACCCCGCATCGTCTCTTCAAAGTTTCCGACGCCGACCTCAGTATAATCAAGGAACATCCGGTTGACCATAGAAACAACAAAAACAGCGTCAACTTCGGCAAGCCATTGCGGTAGCATGTCCAGCCTGAACCAAGGGGGGTTGCTCACAAAAAGCAAACGATATTTTTCGTTTGGGATGGCGGTGATACCCTTTGCTATTCGCTCATCAATTTCTTTTTTAACTTCTTTGTATATATCTACTGCATCTTTTCGGCCTCGCCACCAGACGATCGGCAGCATTGGGAACAGAAGATCCCATTCATTTATAGGGCTAGGTTTCATTTGGGAAGATTTGGTAATCGCATCCCAGAGTTCCCTGGTTTCCAGTTCATATCCGATATTTTCCAAGTACCT
Source organism: Desulfobacterales bacterium (assembly GCA_034003325.1). Classification (NCBI taxonomy): domain Bacteria; kingdom Pseudomonadati; phylum Thermodesulfobacteriota; class Desulfobacteria; order Desulfobacterales; species Desulfobacterales bacterium. Next base: position 132,366 of record JAVEYW010000012.1, on the reverse strand, counting down.
GTCGTGGTCGAATTTTTGGCCAGTCTGTTGTTCCAAAAAATTAATAAGGTCATAGGACCTTTTGATCCAGTATTCTTCGTAATGTTTGGGAATGGGATCCTTAAGTCCTCTGTCCCAAAACGGGATATCAAATACAAACAATGGAATATCGTAGTGTCTTGCCAACATTTCCCACCAATGAATATAGGTGTTACAATTGCTGCGGGCTGTCACTAAAAAATCAGGGGGTGGTAGTGCATTTTCGGCTTCACCTGCTCCGGAGATAGATTTTCCCAAGTTCACCCTATCGTAGGAACAAAGATCAACTGAATAATCTAACTTTTCGGCTTTCATTTGCCACTTGACTGATTCACCCATATATGCAGCAAAAGCACCGTCTAACTCCGGTTGGAAGATATATATGTCAAATGAATACATCAGGGAAAGAGGAACAGGGACCGTCACCCAACAGATTTTGTTACTTCCGGATCTTTTGGCCTCCCATCCATCTTGGATGTACTTTGCCATATACTCTCCCGAAATCTCCTTAGAGCGTTGAAGATAATTTATTTTTCCCGCCCCGGAAGTCACTTTTCTGGATTCAACAAAAAAATCCATTCCTTGTTTTTTTTCATCTTCGTTCATTGGAAACTCCATATAAAAGGTTATGGATAAACGAGTATTTTATAATGTTTATCTAAATTATTGGCAAGCTCCTCAAACCCCTCGGCTACAGCGACTCTGTCACCTATTTGAAATTTGGATGCCTGGGAACCGATTTCTATGACCTCGCCTACGAACTCATGTCCCATAACAACCGGTGGCGACTTTATTCCGGTCAATGGGTGTGGATGTTTGGTCATTATTAGTATCGGTCCTGCCATATATTCGTGAAAATCCGAACCGTAAATTCCGCAACATTTTATCTTTATTTTCACATGACCGGGGAGCACTCCGGTTACAGGTATATCTTCAACACAAATATCTTTCTGATTGTACCATAGGGCTGCTTTCATGATTTAAAACACCTCGTGCATCCTCCCCGTAAAACCGGCATCCATCTGATTTGTTATGGATGCCAGTTTCTACGGGTGTGAAGGGAATTCCGACACATCACATAGGATTTCAAAAAGATCATTAATGCGATTTTTTCTGTAAGGCTTGAAGAGTCAGATCATCCTCTGCAATCTTATCCGTGTAGAGATGATCCTTACAATTTGTATCGAATGAGGTGGCATGCATAGCCTGCGCATCTACCGCTAATTGGTATCCGCCGACAATAAATCCCTTCGGATAATCCTTCCATCCAATTCTTGTTGCATCCGGCCGGAATTTATCAATCATGGCCTGATAATAGGGGCTGTTGTCTTTACTGTATCCCCTCTGGCTGTTCATCTGTAATTTCCAGAGTTCCCCTTTCTGGTCATACATCGCATGATATACCACCCACTTGGTTTCGCAATCTATCCACAATAATCTCCTGCTATAGGGATAATTCGGATCATTGTAAATCGCTTCAACCACCCACATGGGCCGAATTTCCCAAGTTCCCCCGTTTTGATTCCAATAGGGGGGATTTTTGGTGTCAAGATAATTTGTTTTATATTTCCCGTCTTTGTCCACTTCCAGCGGCGGCAATTTATCGTGCAGGTTTCCGAACATAGGTACGATACCCAGAAGCTTGGCATTATCAAACCATGATATCTGACCACTGTAACCGTACATTGTATCATCATTGATCATGTCGGATCCAACGAAAACCTGCTTGTTACCAAACGACGTGCGACGAACCCTTCGTGAACCGGGAACATAAGCCCAAAGATCATCGAATGTCCCATTGTTCTTCTTAAATTGGAATGTCCACATTCCGGCAATATCGAAAGGATTAACGCCCCCTACGTGATATATGGCTCTTGTATCGTCAAGTTCCTTTTCCGGAATGATTTTACCGCTGAACAAACGAGTTTCAGATGGACGAACCCAGGCCATCCAGTCCTGAGAGCGATCGACTCCATTTTCTGCGTCTATCCAGTGAAGCATCCAATACAGATCCCAACAGTCTCCCAAAGGACGATAGAAAAGATTCCACATTGCCTTGTAACCGGCATCGGGGTCATCCACAGAAGGAAATGGAAACGGTGTACCGCCAACATAGTTTTCGAGGTTTTTATCCGGTTTAAGCTTAACATTCTTGTGATACACTTTTGTAGCGGCCAACCATCGATTCGGCGGGCTCCAGGATTCGGTTTCCCGAACATAAAAATTCCAGCCGTTTTTAAGGAAAAAGTCATAGATAATATCTGGAAGCAGTCCCTTTACTTTTTCTGCATTGCTTCCATCGATCTTGTCTCCGATCTTTATTCCCCTATCTGCTAGCAATTTATGATAACCTTCAATATCTGCTTCGCTGAGTTTGAATACCACTTTTTCAAGCTCAGCAGGATCTTCTGTCTCGGCAATTTTGATCCATTCTCTTTCCTGGGCACTGGCCAGATGAGATGTCAGAATCAGTAAAATTAAGGCCAAGATGAAACGGGCACTGTTCCGAATAAAATTCATGGCAATCCTCCTTGGTTATTTTCGGTTGGTTTTTACGCCTGGTTTTTTCAAAAAAGCGAATTAATAGGCAACCCTCATACTCAACATCGTTTCATAAGTACTAAACTGACCTTTAATTAATAGGCCCGAATATAGTCCATTCTATATTAGAACCATGAGAAACCATAATTGAACCGTTGGTGCCACACGCGACTATTCTTCCTGATGGGGATATATCAACGCCACTGATCCATCCATATTTTCCATTCTCGCGAAATAGATATTTTTGGTTTAGACCGGCTTCGTTTGGCTCGAGCGAGATACCCAGGCCATTATCACCAACGATGATATAGCCATTGCTATCTCCGGATACATCAAATAACGAATAATCTGTATTGAGAGTTGTGAACCGCCAGTCTTCCCCTCCGTTGTTCGTTTGCAATAAGATTCCTTGCTCTCCAATTATTACCCCCTTTTCGGGGCTTTGAAAAAAGACGGCTTTTAAATATGGGATCCGCTGTTCTACGATAATCTTTTCATAAGACCAGTTTTCTCCTCCGTCTATGGTGTTGAATACGGTTCCATTCTCACCCACCAGCCATCCCGTTAGCTCATCCACAAAATAAATATCATTCAACATGGGATGAATTTCTGCTTCAAATTCATCGTATGGTAGTACTACCTTTTCACCATGATCTTCCCAATTCTTGCCGCCATCTGATGTATACAGCAGAGTTCCATACGCTCCGACAATCCATCCCTTCTGCTCGTTAATAAATTCAACTTGAAATAACTGTTCGGTGGTGCCGATTTCTATTAAGGTCCAAGTTTCCCCGCCGTCTTTTGTATGAATCACTGCGCCATCCCCGCCGACCGCCCAAACTATTTTTTCATTTATGGATTCAATGCCTAACAACGGTTTGTTGGTAGGGGTCTTAAGTCTTTCCCATGTTTCACCACTATCAATTGACCGCAGCACCGCACCAAAATGACCGGAAATAAATATTTGTTCTTTGACCGATGACACATCATAAAACCGATCAAAACGGTTTATAAACTCCAAAGACTTAGAGTTGAAAATCAATTGACTGCTTTCAGCAGCATCTGTGCGCTGGGGATTAATTGTATTAAAACCGTAAATAAGAATAACTGTCAGGCTGATCAGCAAAAAGCTTTGGGAAGAACGATAATTTTTTGTATTCATTTTTAGAGGCCCTTAAATTTTCACTTCTAAATTGAATTAAATCATAGCCTTTTTCCGCATAAATTTAGGCGTAAATATGGATATCAAAGTTGGAATAATAATCATTGCTCCCAACATATTAAAAATTAATATCAAGAACAGGAGGAGCCCCATTTCCGCTTGAAATCGAAGTGGTGAGAAAGCCCAGAAAATAACGCCCAATGAAAGAGTCGTTGCTGTAAAAAATATGGCTCGTCCTGTGGTTCTTATGCCATTCGCTACGCCTTCTTGCATATCCTTCGCATTCGGTATTTCTTCCTTAATACGACTGAGTATGTATATGCCATAATCCACTCCGATTCCAACACCGAGCGAAGCAACCGGAAGGGTATTGACGTTTATGCCGATATTCGCCACCGCCATAAACGCGTTGGTTAATATCTGGGCTATCCCCAATGGTATAATGAGAATAAGACCTGCATAAAATGATTGATAGGTAAACGCGCTTAAGAAGAAAACCGCAGCAAAAATCAATGCCAGGTTCAATAGCTCTGAATTGGCGACGACCTCATTCATTGCAGCATGAACCCCCATAATGCCCCCTGCCAGTCTGAACTTGGCGTTCGGCAGAGGGTTGCCCGCAATAAACTCCTTCGCGGTACTCAGCGCCTTTCCAACAGTACTTCCGACATGATCTCGATAAAAAAAGTTAATCATCGAGTATTGATAACCCGGGCCAACCATACTTTCAAAATCACCCGGATCTGAGCCAGCCAGGAACATATAGAACAGATTGCCCATCAGGTATTTGTTATCATTAACGAGTTCCCATTTGGGATCCCCATTATGAAAAATCTTATTGATGCTGCTTAACACATCCACATATGAACCCGACCCCCCCAAATTTGGATCGAATTGCATGGTGTGCTGAAAATTTTCCATTATATTGGCTATGCCAGGATTTATCATCGGCAGTTCAGTCCCAGGGTCACCCTCCAGGATAACGATCAAGTTGTCAAAACCCAGAAAGCGTTTGTTCATTTTGATCGCATTGGTATTATATTCATGATCTGACCACAAAAGAGGCGAACCTGGTTTACTCTCGCCTATTGTGACGTCTTTCGCCAGGATGGCGGATACCCCAACAATGATAATCGTGACAATTACAATTCCCCACCGTCCTCTCCCTGTGGCATATACGCCGAGTTTAGCAAGAAGGATCTCTATTATACCTGTCCCTTCCGTATGAACTTTCCCTTCCTTCATCCTTTTAGGCACTGGCACTAGGGTTAAAAGGATGGGAATGGTAATCACAACAGAAACGATTATGGTAAGAACCCATAAACCGCACGTCAATGCCAATTTTTGCAGAATCGGAATCGGCGCTACCGCTACCAGGAAAATACCGGCGGCATCTGTAACAGTGCCCAGCACACCTGGGGCAAACAGTCCGGTCAGTGAGCGTTTGGCGGATAGAAACCGATTTTGATCCTTTACATATTCTTCTCCAAAGCGGGACATCATCTGAACCGTATGACTTATGGTTCGAGCGGTAATAAGAAAAGGTATGACGATGAAGAGCGGATCAAAGCTGATATTAAACAGGGGGAAAAAGCTAAGTGAAATCGTGGCGCTGAGGAAGGCCGAGATCAAGGGCAGTAAAACACCTGCGATATACCTGAAATAAAAATACAAAGCAGCAATAATACCCAAAAGACTCAATATCAAGAACACATACGTTTGAACGGAAAGATCATAAATGTAACCTACGACCATTGGATGACCTACAGCGTAAATATCAATGCGGTCATTCTTATGTTCATTAATGATCTTTTTGATGCTATTGAAAACTAGAGGATAATCTATCAGCTTCTCGTGAAAGCTTGCTTTTATGAGGGTTGCCTTACCGTCTACAGAAACCCATACGCCATTAATTGTCTTATCATTTTTTACATTCTTTTTTAACTTGACCAATTCCTTTTCATTCTGCGGAACATCCTCCATTAGAACTGCGGTTTCAATCGCGTCAAAAACCGGTTCGACCACTTTTAATTTTGATGAAGCAAGTGAAATAACCTGATAATGATTTACCCCCGGGATTAAATGCAATTGCTGTTGAATGTCCCTAACCTTATTTAAAATGTCGGAGTTAAAAATATCTCCTTCCTTTGTTTCTAATACGATATAAACATCGTTTGCTCCTCCAAACTTCTCTCTATATTGCTTAAATGTCTTGATATAGTCATGCTTGTGGGACATAAGGTCATCAAAGTCTGTCGAAATCTTAATGTCTTTGATAAAATAACCGAACACTACGGTCACAACAAGTATCAACGCCAGAATTAAGATTCGAAATTTCAGAGTATATTCTGCAATTTTATTTATCATAATACATTTTCCTTAATTGCCTGAAAACAATCGATCAATATGTTCATGTGCGAAAACAGCCGCCCCCAGCGCACCTACTATCTGAGGATTCTCACATGCCAAGGTATTGACGTCCTTGATCTTATTCTGAATACGGTTCAATATCCCGATATTTTTAGCTATTCCGCCAGTAACCATAAAATCGGATTCGATGCCGACTTTATAAACCAGCCCCATCACACGTGTCGCAATAGACTCAAAAAGGCTTAGCAGAATATTTTCCTTCGATTCGCCTCTTTTCAGTGATGAAATGATTTCTTGCCGGGCAAAAACCGCGCAAACCGAACTAATGGGAATGGTACCGCTTGCTTTAAGTGACAGCGGCCCTATCTCTTCCAATGGTATTTCCAGTGTATCCGAAATGATTTCCAAAAATCGGCCCGTGCCCGCTGCGCATTTGTCATTCATCATGTAATTTGTGACCTGCCCCCGGTCATTGCAACGAATGGCTTTACAATCCTGGCCACCCATATCCAATATCGTTCGCACACTGGGAAAAAACCAATGCGCGCCTCGGGAATGACAGGAAATTTCGGTTATGTATTCGTCACTGTATGGCACATTTACACGCCCGTACCCTGTTGCCACAATATATTTCAAATTCCGTCTTGTCAGATTGGATTTACTTAATCCCTCTTCCAAAATTGCCTTACTGGTGGCAACGCTGTCCGGTTGAGTAGGGATTACGGCATGACCTATTATTTCATTATTTTTCATGATAACGATTTTTGCGCTTGAAGAGCCAATGTCTATACCGGCTGTAATCATAGAGAATTTCCCCCCAACAAAGCAGCTCCTAGTGCGCCGGTGATTAACGGGTTTCCGGGAACCAGGATACGGCATCCTAGCTTGCTTTCCATTGATTGGACAAGACTTTGCATTCTGGCAAGTCCACCGGTCATAACCACTTGATCATTAACTTTTATTCTCTTGAACAGACCAGCCAATCTTTCAGATATGGCATCGATGATTCCGGCAACTATATCTTCCTTTGAAATTCTACTGTGAATTAGAGATATCACTTCAGACTCGGCGAAAACCGCGCATGCATTGCTAATCGAAACTTTTTGATTTGCCTTCTTCGCATGGGCATCAAAATCCTGTAAGGGAATTTGAAGTATTTTCGAAATCGGCGACAGAAACATGCCCGTAGCGCCAGCACACTTGTCACTGCTGATAAAATTTTTGATTTTATTACCTTCTCCCAGTGAGACCGCGGTGCTGCCATGGGCCCCAGTAATTAAGATTGTTCTTGCTTCAGGAAAAAGAAATTTCACCCCGCGGGCATGGCAAATGGGTTCGGAATAGCTTTTGCGTATGAAAGAAATACTTTGCTTTTCTCGACCTGTAAAAACCTCGTTATCAATATCCTCTACGCGGAGCGATGCTTTTAGTAGGGTCTGATCAATCAATTTACGGTAACCAACTTCCGCTTTGTCGCTGGATTGAATCACAACGTCAGATATTATCGTATCATTATTGATAATCACGGCCTTCAGAGTTTCCGACCCAATATCAACGCCCAAATTAATCATGATTATTAACCTATATTCCTTTGATAACTTCATAAAATGCGCTGATGCGTGTACTGATTTGTCCGACGGAAGACATCGCTTCCCCCAACTCTATTTTAAGCGTCGGGATGTTGGATTTTTTGAACTCGTCTCTAAGATCGGGAAATGAAATCTCGTGGGGATCGCAGTATTTTTGTGTAAGAAAAACAACACCATTTATCTTGTAACTTTTTGCAAGCTTTAAGATATCGTCGAATAATAAATTAACGGGAACTTTTGTGGGGCATGGAACCCGGTGAAGATATCGGTCGGCTATTCTTTTCATTGGATCCCCGTTTCCGCCCACGTCATCCATGATATTTCGTGACCCGACACACGAGGAATCAATAACAACAGAACCACCCGCTTTTTCAATCTCTCTTACAACGTGTAAATTGGACTTGTCAAGCGCCGCACCGATAACCATGATACGAAGTCCCGTAGCCGCCTTTGCATCTCTTTGGCGGAGAGCGACCAAAAGCTTTTCCAAATAGCGGTTATGTTCCTCAACAGGCATGATCAGACCGGCGAGCAAGATGTTTATTCTTTCAACACCAGAGATAAAGATCGCTTCGCCCTTACTTAAATCATAAATCTGTCTTATCAAAGCTCGGTTTTGATTATAGAGATCGATTGCATTATTCAGGTCGGTTTTGGAGATTTTTTTTGCGATGAACTTTTCAAAATCTTTTGCAAACAAATTCATCTCTTCCTGCCAAAAGTCTTCTACTCCGGCACCCTGAAGATTGCTGGGAGCCTGCAGAAAATATTGATAAGAGATCGAAGTGTTTTTTTTCAAGACGTCAAAACATATTCGTGTCGTATCACAAGTCCGGCATCCTACTATCCCATCAAGATAGTCAGCTGAGCCTTTGAGAACCTCATCGACTATGCTGCGAATGAAAAAGCATGTAAAATGAGGCAGGTGTTTATCACTTTCCTGAATATTCTCAGGTTTACTTAGAAAACGTACGGGCAAGCACCCGGCTGCTTGTATAATTTCAACAGGAGTATAGGAGCACAAGTAACCGATAATGGGGTGTTTGTTTTTTTCTTTCCACTTTTGAAGATATGTTTGTTTGTTTGTTAGGATATATTCAAGTTCTTCAATGATTGTATTCGCGTCTAACGTCATTGCTCAACCCTCTATTCTTATGCGTTTTCGAGGTTCTGTTCCAATAAGTCAAGATACGCTTCGATTTTACCGCTGATTTCCTCATCAGACCAGAATCGTAAATCAGCGCTGTTGCTTTCATATACGAGCGTGGGTATGTCTAACCGATCCTCAAGCGCCTGCATCACATCGTAAAATCCAAAGGCAAATGCTCGGCATCCGCGATTGTCCTGAAAGATTGCGCCATTAACCTTATGTTCGGTGCAAATTTGAATTGTATCTTCGATCTTTGTTTCCAGCCCTTGATTGATGTAATTCTGAACTGTTCCTATGGCAATATCTTCAAAGGAACCAGAACCAATATTGCTGAAGTCTTTGAAAAGATAATTGGTATTCGACGCTACGAAAATTCCGCCTCGTTTGGCCAGTATGGCGGGAACAAACTGAAAATTATACCAAGATGGATTGCCATTGAAAAACAACCGGAAACGTTCATTGGGTAAAGCGGGGATCTTATTTTCTACCCGATATCTGATTTCACTTAGAATATGATCCAACAGATCCACCGTCATTTGAAGTCCCCGCCAATTTCCCATTGCCATTAATGGTACATACAAATCCCAATCTGAATAAGGTGCCGGAGTTATTTTTCCGTACTCCAGAATCTCGCTCCACTGATCATGTGCCCTGTTAGAAAGCTTTACAATTTCCCGATATTTATCAATATCGAATTTTTTCCCGGTCTGTTTCTCCAGAAATCGAACCAATCCTTTCATGCCTTCCACAAAATACTTCTCATGGTGCTTCTGAAGCGGTTCATTCCTTTTCTGTTGGAAATACGGCAGTTCATTAATATAAAGAGGGATGTTAAAATGCCGGGCATAAATTTCCCACCACGATAGATGGGTCTGGCACATATGGCGGGTTGCCACTAGAAAATCCGGTGCTGGCAAGGCCCCCTCCTCTTTTGACCTGCCCAGTATAAGTTCGCCCAAGTTGGTCCGGGCTACGGAACATACCTCAATATCATAGCCAAAATTTTCCGCAGCTTCTTGATATACTGTACTCTTACCTTCAAACGATGCCATTACGCCGCTAAACTCCGGCAGAAAAGGAAGAACATCAAAAGCGAAAAGCAATTCGTGAGGCACACTGGAAGTAATCCAGGAGATTTTATTAGTTCCCGTTTCCTTTGCCCGATGGCCTTCCCCGTAATACATAGCCATGTAATCCTGAGTTTTGTTGATCGACTCAAGAAAATTGATTTCTCCGGGTTGTGTTTTATCGTATTTTTCTTTTTGTAATTTGCTCCAGCCTTCTTTATCAGTCATATTAGTTAACCTTTTGTCTTGTTTAAACTATCCCGAAAATCACGATGTCCATTTCCATTATACTTATACAACAACCTAAGAAATTTTTATAAATACCAGAAAGTATAGCATCAATAAAACTTCCGCTTTTGAACCGAAAGCATAAATCCTTTAGACTATTAGCGCCCGGATGAAGCAGAGAGTAAGAAAAAAAGACTTGTTGACCTCTCTGGTTTTTATCTTTGCTTACGTTCTAAAAAGTATACTTTAACCATCCATAAGCTTCATTGTTTTTGTCAAAGGCACCGAAGTATTTACCGCCAGCATATTTTGACCCCATATATTGAAATCCCACCCCGAAATTCCAGTCGCGCTTATGCGTATAGGAAAACTCTAATTTACTCCAAGTTTCACCGTCCGGGTTATACATGGAAAACGACAGCACATTTAACTTATTTGCCATATAATTAGTACTGAGAACAAGCGTTATGAGTGTCATATGCTCTTTGTCATCCGGATCGCCGAATGAGACCTCATCTTCGGCATCAACCAGCCATTCTTGAAATACCTGTATACTGTGGTATATGCTCTGCCCGGTAGGATTAATAAAAGAATTATAAAATTCCGCATCATAGCCCACCATATATGCGAATGTATCTTTTTCGTAAACTTTGGGATTGTTTACCATGTCAGTACTTTGGTGGTCTTTGTCAAAAGAGTAAACGCACTCTCCTCTGAGCACTGGAATCCCGAACCCCGGTATTGCCCATTTCGACTGAGTGTTAAAGGTAGCGCCGACCATCATGACCTGCGGAAAATTAAAGAAATCGTCTGGGGTCCCGTTTGCCAGCCCGGGTTTCGTCAGCCAATCTTCAGCCAGGACAGGGTCTTGTTGTCTGCCGTAAAATCCAAAAACTCCCACATCTATCCATCTCGCATTGTATTTCATTCTGGCGCCGAATTCCGAGGCGCTTAAAGTTTTATCAGGCTTTGAAACATCTAGTGAATCAATCAGAAATTGGGGGAAGCCGGCAAACGCCCAGTTTGATCCTTCCGGAGGAAAGTTGGTATGTTCAAATCCATTATCAATCACATTAGGAAGAAAAACGAATTCCGCGGAAAATTTGTCGAACGTTGTGATTGTCCTTACACCCCATTTAGGTATGCGAATATCCTCCCAGCTTGGGAAAAAATAATGCCAGCTATAGTCGAGCGGGTTAATGATATCGGCCATCCTGAACCCATCTGATTCCCCCCATACAATCTGCTGCTTACCAATTCGAACGAGCCAATTTTTGGGTGTATAATCCAGATAAATCTCCCTTAAATCAATGTCTTTTCTGAAGTCATCCCGGGCGTGTTTGGAAATTCGGTCTTCAATGTCTGAGTCAATATCCATGGAGGCATCATACCACGCCCTGAAAATCCCATACATACGAAAGGTATCCGTCATTTCCCACTTCGACTCTACCTGCAATGTATTACGGAACAGAGTTATATCCCCCGATTCATAACCAGGGTGCACTTCATCTGCATCCTGGGTCCGCACACCGAAATCATTTCGGAGATAACCCGTTATCTCCACATCCCCGCCTAACACGGAGATACTTGCAAAAACCGATGATGGGCCACATAGCCATAAGAAAATTGTTAAAACAACAACGGACCCGAAAAACATCTGAATATTCCGGTTCTTTGTACTCATAGCTTTCCTCCTCAGTAATGGTTTCAACGATATTTATGCTCTATCCCAGACTGTCCTCGCACCTCATTTCATCTAGTTCCATTTCTATCTTCTATTTATTCGCTGCCTATTCTCTTAAAGCAAAAGTTCGTCACATCGAAACATTGTCTTCCTCATGCTGGCCTGCCAGCCGGTTCATTTTCTTCAGTTGATCGGCTACATTTTTTAATCCCAAGTCTTTTAAAACGTCCATCCTGGGATAGCCGGTCTTTGGATCAAACCCTTTCCTGGTCAAAAAATCATCTACCAGTTTATCGATGATTTTCTTATCCGCCTTTACGCCTTTTTGCGCGCCATCGGGAAAAGCGGTTTCATAAAATTTCTCGCTCATCTGATACAGTGACCTATCAAAACCCTCACGAACATTGAAGGACCGTTCCATAACGGATATTCTTCTGCCCACCTGCAATAAATCGTTCTTTGTATACCTGACACCGGTTCCTGCACTTAAAATTTCAGCATATTCTTCCAGGGTACCGCCCCCATCCGGGGTCATTGTAAAACTAGCAAACAGACAAGTCGGCAATGAATCAAGAATTGCGTGTACATTTTCAGAATAATCAATCAATTCAGGCTTTCCGTCGACACTATACATATCACCTGTTTTCTCTGGAGTGCCAGGCAACAATGCATTTACATATTCCGGGGTGGTCATCCAGTTAAAATATGGAAGCGCCTTGTTATGGTCCCCTCCCCGGTTGCTGATCAAATGCGACAAGGCAACATCATATCTGGCCCTGGGACATTCACTTGTATCCAATTTCGTAATGATGGGCTGATATTTCTGAGAATCTTTCCCGATCCTGTTCGCCGCCTCCTCGTATGAACACGCAAGCACGTCGCCGATGCCGTCCCGGTAGGCAATTTTTCGCATCAATTCCAAAAAGACATCTTCGTTGCCCCAGGTCAATTCCAGCCCATCGCATTCCTCTTTGGTCAAAATACCCCTTTGATAAAGTTCAGCGGCCCATGACATGAGATGCCCCACACTGAATTGAAGCCCCAGCCGGTTAGCCACTTCATGACATTTAACGACAAATCCCCAATCCGGTACGCCTAGATTGGGACCAAACACGAACTGCGCGTAGTACTCGATCCCCTCGAGATGGGTTCCCGCGTACTTGCCTGATTTAACTCGCATGTAATGACCGCATTGGATCGGACATCCAAAACAGCTTTCATTCGGCAACGCTTCGATCTCCTTGATAAATGTATCCGGACTCAGCGCTTTGCTTCCTTCCGGAAAAGTCCCCTCCTGGAAGTTGCAAACAGGCAAGGCACCTTGTACTTCGTCAAGAATGGGGTAAAACGCCATTGTCCCAAATTTCGACCAGAGGGTATAATTCGGAGCCTTTTTCAGATTTTCGCGAATCTGCCAATTCAGCTCCTCAAACTTATCCGGGTCATGAATTCGAACGCCTTTGGAACCTCTGACCGCGATCGCTTTGAGGTTCTTTGAACCCATTACTGCACCGCTCCCGCCTTTGCCCAAACCTCTCGATCGATTCACCAGTGCGAGGCCATAAGCAACCAGATTTTCGCCGGCAGGGCCTATGGTAACAGTTGAAATTGTATTATCATCTATGGTTTCTTCTATTCTTTCGATTGTCTGCCATGTATCTTTACCCCACATTTCGGCAGCGTCCCGAATTTCGACATTGTCATTGTCGATCCATATCCAAACGGGCTTTTCAGCCCTGCCGGATATGATGATGGCATCATACCCGGCCCATTTCAGTTCTGGGCCGAAATACCCCCCGGCATTTGAAAGCCCGATCAAACCGGTCATGGGTGATTTAAAAACGGCTGAGAGTCTGCCGCTCGACGGGAACAGCGTACCGCTGAGCGGACCTGTCGAAAGTATGAATAAATTTCCTGGGTCCAGCGGATCTGTGCCCGGTGTCAGTCGATCATACAGCAGTTTGCTTCCCAAGCCATCGCCGCCTATAAAATTGACTGCCATTTCCGGATCAAGCGGCTCCTTTTTAATTTCACTTTTTGTCAGGTCTATATTGAGTAATGTTCCGGCCCAGCCGTACCATTTTTTTTTGTTTTCCATAATTTTTCTCACTATCTCATTCTGATTCGATTTTTCTTTAAATATCAGCCGGTATAGAAAGAATTTTTTCAGTATCAATCGCCGATATATCCATTAACTTCTGCACGCCCCTTTGTTTCTTAATCACACCTACCTTATCCATATCTACAAAGGTCAACGCCTCTTTAGGGCACCATTTAACACATTGGGGAGTGCCCGGATCCAGACACAAATCACATTTAATCATTTTTGAACTCATTTGATCGAAAGATATACCGCCGAATGGACAGGCAATCATGCAGAGCTTGCAGCGGATACATTTGTCATGATTAACTATTTTGGCACCACTTTTTTCATCTATTTCAATAGCATCTCGCGGGCATACTTTTTTACAGTAGGGATCATCGCATTGAAGACACATAAAGGGAATATTGACCCCTTCAGCCTCATTTTTAATCACGCTGATTCTTGCCCTTCGCGGGTTAATCACGCCTTTTTCATGAGACCATGAGCAGACCATTTCACAGGTCCTGCATCCCCCACATTTATTGGGGTCCATCATTATTATTTTTCTCATCTCAACAATCCTGTTTCTTTAGCTTTTCAAAATAGTTACTCCACAGTGCCCATGTGCCCCGTAAACATGGGCAAGCCCTACTTTTGCATTGTTGATCTGGCGAGTTCCAGCCTCGCCTCTGATCTGTTTTACTAGTTCAAAAACCTGCCCCAGGTGTGAAGCGCCCACTGGTTCGCCCTTGGAAATTAATCCCCCACTCGCATTAACCGGAATTTTTCCGCCGATTTCTGTAATGCCCTGATCAATTAACTCCCCTCCTCGGCCTTTGGGGCAGAATCCCAACTCTTCATATGCCTCGATTTCACAGAATGCATCCGTATCCTGAACCTCAGCAAAGTCGATTTGATCCGGCCCGACCCCGGCCTCCTCATAGGCGTCTTTCGCAGCCAAAGCATGGACGGTTGGATTTGCTGTCGGAGTGGCGCAAAAGGCTGCCACTTGCGTTAATGGAAACTGAGAAACCCGATGAACACATGCGGCAATCTTAATCGGTTTCTGCGAAAATTTACGGGCCGTCCTTTCATTGCAGACTATTGCGGCTGCGGCGCCTTCATTTGGCGCACAAACCATAAGTAACCGAATGGGATCGTTAATCACGGGAGACTTGAGAATGGCATCTATCGGAAACTCTTTTTGATACATTGAATAGGGGTTGTTCACGCTGTTTCGATGATTTTTTTCCGCAACTTTCGCAATCTGTTCGATTGTGGTGCCGTAATCATGCATATGCCTCCTGGCATTCATTGCCCAGTATGCTGGATTTTGGCTCAGGCCCATCAGGCACTGCCATCTTTCAAATATCAATTCCGGATTCATAAAGCCCCTGGGCATCTTTTCAACGCCTAATGCAAGAACAGCGTCATATTTTCCTGCTTTTATAGCTGTCTGCGCCATATCGAGGCACGAAACGCCCGCCGCACATGCCGCCTCGACATCCACGATTGGTATTCCGGTTCGACCGAAATGATTCATAACTCTAACCCCAACGGACATTGGCAGAAAAACCGTTGAGCAGAATACTGCTTGAATATCCCTGATATTCATTCCGGCATCAGCAAGGGCCATTTCCACGGCAGTCAAACCCAGTTCTGAATAATGCTTGCCATCAAAACGGCCGAATTTATGTATTCCAACTCCGATTATAATAGCAGATTCCGTCATCTTATTTCACCTTTCGTTTTTTTATTTAAACGGGTTTGAATGCATAGCTGATAACTTCGGTTCCGTCCTTTTCTGTCCACCCCTTGTTTATAACTAATTCGACATCTGACCCGATTTTCAGATTTTCAGGTTCACAATCTGTCAATGTCGAAATCAGCCGCACTCCTTCGGGCAGATCCACCCATGCAATGGCGTAAGGAATAAATGGATCGCTTGATCCCGCATATGGAGGCGGCGGAGGGAAATTGGCAACAGTGAAGCTATAAATTTTCCCATGCTGACTCAGGACTACGCTCTCCAATTCTCTTGAGCAGCAGTTTTCACAGGCATACCTGGTGCCAAAAAGAGTGATGCCGCAGGAACGGCATCTGCTCCCTCTTAATCGAATGTTGTTGATGTGATCTAATGGTTCCGTCAAAAACCCGGGCGCAAAGGGAACAGGAGATGCTTTTTTTCCATCAATTATCTCGGTTTCTATATGTCCAATGCTCATGGTATTCCTTTCTGACAAATCATGTTTATAATTCAAACTATCTGTTTGAATTGTATTTTTCCATAAAACGGCTCCTCAGTTTATGCTTGACCACTTTACCGGAAGGATTAGTAGGCAAAGAATTTACAATTTCGACGAACTTTGGTTTCTTGTAACTAGCAAGATTTTTTTGGCAAAAAGAGACCACCTCTTCAGGAGACAGCTTTTCTCCAGGCTTGGCAACCACCACCGCCATGACCGATTCGCCCCATTTCTCATCGGGCAAGCCGATAACAGCCGCTTCATAAATTTTGGGGTGCATAAACAGGACTTCCTCTATCTCTTTGGGATAAATGTTTTCACCACCACTGACGATCATGTCTTTCTTACGATCGACGATATAGATAAAACCTTCTTCATCAACTTTGGCTAAATCACCGGTATGAAACCACCCGCTTTTAAATGCATCCTGCGTTGCCTTAGGGTTTTTGTAATATTCCTTCATTATGCTTGGGCCCCGGAATATGATCTCACCAATCTGGTTAGCTTCGACTTCATTGTCCTGATAATCGACAATTCTTGCTTCATTTGTCATCGTAGGTTTGCCAACAGAACCGATTTTTCGAATACTGTCTTCGGGATGAAGCAATGTGACCCCGCCTTCCGATAGACCGTAAGCCTCCCAAATCTGAATTCCCGGAAAATACTCCTCCATTTTTTTTTTGATGGATAAAGGACAGCTGGCGGCCCCTGAGGATGCGGTCTTAAGTGAGCTGACATCATAGCTATGCTTGTCCATTTCCGACATTAAACGATTCCACATGATGGGGACCATGAAAATCCGATTAACTTTCTCCTCCTGTATTTTCTGAAGCACATCTATGGGATCGAACTGCCTGGCGACAATTACGGTGGCGCCAGCAACTATGTTAGGTGTAAGGTAATTAAAAAAACCCACATTGAATAAAGGTACGACGTACATTTCAATATCTTTTGACCGATGCCCCATTTCCAGAATCTGATTTAATGATGCCCACAGGTTCGCTCTATGGGTTCTGAGAACCCCCTTTGGCTTTCCTGTGGTTCCAGAGGTGTAAATAATGGAAGATTCATCCTCCAAAGAAATCTGGATGTGGGGTTCTTCGGCAGAATTGCTCTGGATAAGTTTTTCATAACTTAACGTGTTAGAATGATTTCCATCAGATCCAACCAAAATGAAATTTCGAACTTTATCCAATTCGGGCCTGATGGAATCGATAATTTCACTAAATTCCTGCCCATAAATGACTACAGAAGCATCACTATCATTTATAATATAGACAAGCTCCCGCCCAACTAACCTGAAATTCAGGGAAATGGATACCGCTCCGATTTTCGCAGAGGCGTAAACCGCTTCGACTATCTCGTTTCCATTATGAAGCAGTATAGCAACTCTATTACCCTTTCTTACCCCCAACTTCTGAAGAGCATTGGCTAATTTGCAAACCCTCTCATTTAAAAGGCGGTAAGTCATTTTAATATCATTGAAAATGACTGCCAATTTATCTGGTTGCTTACTGGCATGTAAGGCAAGAAAATCGATAAAAGAGTTCATTACAGGCTCCTAATAATGACGCTTGAAGAGGCTTGACAAATTGAAGGGGCTTGACAAAATTTTACCAAACGTTTGTTTGATAACACATAATCCATTATTTTGCCTCTTGTCAAGAAATTTATCAAATTATGTTACGAGCTAATAAAATATCCGATGTAAGGCACCGTAAATAAAGGAACAAAAATGTGCGCTATTTTCAAATTAGGATGAAATCGGGAAAAATTTTGTAAACATTCAGACCGAATCGGAATATATGGCAGAGTTTTCATATCAGCCCGGCAAATGTGAAAAATGCTATCGAATGGTCGCGCTCAAAAAAATCATAAAAGTGACAAAGGGCGAACTTAAGCTTTTTGACGACGTTCGGTATTTTTTTTACATTACAAACGAGACAAAGATGTCCGCAAAGGAACTGATTGAATTTTATCGCGGCCGGCGGATCACAAAAACGACATCGAACAACTCAAAAACGAAGTCCGAGCCATTCAATCCCCCCTCTGACAACCTTGTTTCCAACTGGGCCTATATGGTCATTGCGTCGCTGGCCTGGGACCTGAAAGCCTGTATGGCATGCTGATGCATTATCGTCCCATTGGCGCTCAAATCATTCGCATGGAATTTAAAAAGTTCGTCAATATGTTTATTCAAATACCGTGTGTCATTATCAGAACCGGTAGGCGGATTTGTTACAGGATAATCGGATACAATGATAAGCTCAACCACACCTTCAACTTTTTGAATATGCTAAGATCATTAGTTTTTCAGTAAGGATCTATCTTCTGGGCAGCCGTTGCAACAGCAACCGCGAGCTCATTCCAACACAGTAACTGAAAGGATATCGATCATAAACAGAGTAAAAAATTTCTTATTACAACACCAATCATGAGGAGAAGTGTGCCCAACAGATTTTTCCAGCATTACTTTTTATATAAAAATCATAGAAGTAATTCAAAAGCCTGAAAAAGTTTTGCTTCTTTTAATATACGCTTATTTTGGGTCTAAACTTACTGTAATAGCAGCTATGATAAATTTTACTCAAGTAAAAACGCGGCGTATAATCTCCGGCACCTTTCACATAATTTTATTTCTCCAGAACCGATAGCCTCTTCTATTTTTCCAATTTGTCCAACAGAAGCGACGGATCTTTCACATAGATCGCATTTTATCAGTTCATGGCTCAATATTGGTGATTTGGGTTTAAGTTGAATAAATCTTCTTAGACTTATCACATGTTTTAAAGACACAGCGTTGACCGGGCATATGCTCATGCATGTGGCACAAGCAATGCATCGATAATGAGAATAATAAAAAAACCTATCAGTTTTAAGATCTTGATACGCCAATGCCTGTGTGGGACAGTTCTCCGTACATGCGGCACATGCAATACATACTTTTTTATCCAGATAGACTCTTATAAAAAGAAATCCGACCACAATCAGCATGATCTCACCGGTAATAACGTGCAACGTATACATATTGTCGGATAAGAACTGGAACCTGCTTCCAAATGGATCATGCACCGATAAATAGCCAGTTGTAAAAGGGGCGGCGACGAGACCTAACAGCAAAAAATCCCATGCATTGGAATTCCTCCTGATTTTGGAAATTAGAACTCTTCGAAGAAAAAAAACCGCACAGAGCATTATGACCATTATGGTCAATATCTCGGAAATATGCAGGGGAAGCGGTGTCCAAGCCAAACCCAGGCGTGAATAAGATAATGTGAAAACGTGCATTGGAAGCCATACTGGTAGAGCAATGAGCGTCACATGAAAAAACAGTCGCAGGAATGAATAGTGAGGCTTTTCCAAATAAAGAGAATTTAATGGGAAGAAGCTTCTGCTTAATACTGATGTGATGTATTTCAATTTATTCTTTTTGAATCTTGGTGCACTTTGTATGATAAGACGAATGGAGAAAATAAAGCGCAAAAATAGGGCGGTAGGAAGAAATAAAAGCGCAAACCAAAGAAAATATTGATGAGCGAAAGCATAAAAAGTCATTATTAACTCGGATTTCGCTTGTTACAGATAGTAGTTAATAAATTTAAAATACGGCGAAATTCAATGATGTTTTGTGGAAAGCAACGAAAAATTGCACATATGCCCATATAGCTAAATATAACAAGCTGTAATTTTTGAAAATATGCATAGATTTTTTATTGCTGATATTATATGTGATTTCTATACTTTACGGAAATTACATATATGCCTAATCCGGCAAAGCCGGATGCTGGAATACTGGGATGCATAAAAGCCATCTTTCACCTTCGGCGAATATACACGCAAAAGCGTGCATGTTTCTGGTAAAGGGTCTAAAAATGTCATCAACGATGTTAAAAAACCAAACCAGTTGGATTTGCCCCGATTCTGCCGCATTATTTCGAAAAATGCGGCATTGTGGATATCATTGATGAGCATGTACCCACTGATCCGAGACGCAAAGCCCTTACCCATGGGCAGGCTTGTATCGCAATGATTACCGGCATTCTGTTCCAGGTGATGTAGTTGTACCGGATCTGCCAGTTTGCAAAAGAGAGCACGGTTCTTGATGCGCTGTTTCCCGGCCGCGCCGCAGGACTACTTTGATGACCGCTTGGCTGACACTCTGGATGCCCTCTATAGTTACGGTCTGGGAAATCTGGAGGGCATAATTACCAACGCCATGATCAATGCCTTCGATATTCAAACCGACATCTGTCATAACGACACCACTTGTGCCTTTGTGTATGGGAGCGTTGACAATCGCCAAACCGATCGAAGTATCACGATCACTTTCGGCTACAGCAAGCAGTACCGCTCAGCTTGAACCGATTTATTTGCATACGCCCGACCGGATTGAGACTTATCTGTTCCTTTTCAAGTTCGCACTGCAAGCCGTTGTATTGATCGAACGGTCGGCCCGCAAAAACATCCAGGCTCGGGACTAAGGACTGGGTGATTTCATGCCTAACCGTAAAGATTACCGGACATCGGAAGCCGAATATCTACTTCAAAAGTTCGAGCATGTTGTCAGCGGGCATATACGTCTTCCCGACGGAAAAGACTACAGCTTCGTATCTGAACTAACCAACCTGCAAAGCGATATTTTGACCATACTTGAGCTGCCCAAACGCTGTTACTCCTATGCGTATCTCTTCAAAAGCTCATAGTATCTCATAATACTGGCAGAAAAATTTCGAACTATCGGAAATTATCAAAACCTTTTTTTTCAAAGAGCGAAATCAAAGTTTTTAAACAATTTAATCGAACAAATGAATTTCGAATTTAATGACATTTATCCACCTGATAGTGCGTAATAAATGAATACAATATCTCCATTATTTAAGATCGTATCAGGACCGTCCATATAATCAATCATCTGGACTCTCCCTTCACCACCGATTTGTATGCCTATCTTGATCAGTTGATTAAAGGCATAATCATCACCGCAAACTGAAATATAGTCACTAAGACCATCTTTATATTTTTTTGTTATTATTTTTATTAGTTTTGAAATTTTATAATCTTCAAAGAGCTCTATTATTTCTTCGGTTGTCCCAATTTTATTGGCAAAAACAGACAGGAACTTGACCTTAATTTGCATTTTTTGCATATTATTCAACCTATGGGCAGAGGAAAATCTTTCTTCCCAAAAATTCCAATATTACTTTTTTAAACTCCTCTCTTTAATGACACAATATACTCCCTCATCCTTAAAGCCCGGATTGAAGCACAAATAGTCCGATATACATTCTGCTTTACGCAGGCATCCCATTTGCAATCGGTTAATCAAGTCTGGCTCTCGGATAAACGGTTGGCTCATTTTAATGTAATCGGTAATTCCGTCGTTTATAATCAAATCGGCGACCTCAAAGGATCTCAAACCCCTATAGGAGGATTAATGCAATTGTAATTTCTTTTTTAATATGGCGAGCATATCCTTCGAAGTAGGCTTCCTCATTCTCTGTTAAAATTCCAGGCCTGTGCTGGCTAATTCTGACTGT
Source organism: Desulfobacterales bacterium (assembly GCA_034003325.1). Classification (NCBI taxonomy): domain Bacteria; kingdom Pseudomonadati; phylum Thermodesulfobacteriota; class Desulfobacteria; order Desulfobacterales; species Desulfobacterales bacterium. The sequence continues at coordinate 110,691 of JAVEYW010000012.1, read as the reverse complement.
TTTAAGCCATTTTTAATCACCTATTATACCACAGCTTACCCCAATGACTTTAAACCCAGCATCGGCAAATCTTTTCGCGACCGGCAATGAATCATCGATTGCCAGTGCGTTATCGATAAAATCAGCGCAGTTCATCTTTATCTTGAATTTCGCTTGTTCCGTTTATTGGTTTTATAAATTAAAAATCAAAGGAAATCATTAAAAATATATAACTGTTATAGATTGAGCGCTTTTTCACACAATAATTCCAAATAAACCCATATAACCAACTGAAATCAAACTAGATTTTTACTGTTAAAAAGCAGAGTCTTTCCAGCATGTTAAGGAGGGCGCTGCAATTGATACCACCAGTTATCAAAAATGTCCAAACACAAGCGGTTGGATTTGCACCGATCCTGCACCGTTATTTTGATCAATGTGGGATCCAGCGCATCATAAATGATCAGGTTGAGCCGAATCTAAGAAGGAAAATCTTCACCCTTAGCCAAGCTGCCATGGCTATGGTTTCCGGCATACTGTTTCAGGTCATGCAACTATATCGAATTTGCAAATTTGCCGCAGAAAAAACCGTGCTCAACGTGATGCTACCCAATATTGCGCCCGAAGAGTTCTTCGACGACCGGCTTGCCAATACCCTGGATGCCATATTTTCTTATGGAATCGGGGAGCTCGAACTGGCTATCACCCGGAATATGATCGAGGTGTTTTAAATCCAAACTCCTGTCTGTCACAATGATACAACCTCAATGTCTGTTTACGGTAATGCCGACAACAACAAGACCGACCGCAGCATCCGTGTCACGTTTGGGCATAGTAAAAAGCACCGCAAGGACCTAAAGCAACTTGTCTGGTCGATGTCCGTTAGTTCCGATCACGCCTTCCCATTATTTCAAAAGGTCTATAGCGGCAATACGGCTGATGTAACTACCTATGTCGAGCAGTGGCACAAACTGATTGATCTGCTCGACGGCCATGATTTCCTTTACGTGGCTGATTCGAAATTGATCACTCACGAGAACATGGCGCATATTTCAGACAATGATGGGTTTTTCATCGCTCCGGCGCCGATGTATGAATCCTACAAGAATATCTTTGAAGAGGCACTGAGCAAACATGACAGTGAGCTACTTATCCTTTATAAAGAGCACGTTAACCGCGGCTTTGAAGTCCCCATGGAATTTTCACATGAAGACAAAACCTACAAGCTGCGGATGATCATTCTGTTCGATCATGGTCTTCGCGCCCTAAAACAAAAAGCGTTGCAAAACCGCATCCAGAAGACACGCGACGATTTCAAAGAACTTTCCGGCAAACTCAACAGTTATAAGCTGAAAAGCTAGGAACAGATAGAGGCGGCATGCGCCGCCATCTTGAAGAAAAACAACACAGACTTATTTTTCACCTACACCGTAATCAACAATCCGGTCACCACCTATAAGAACAGCAAACGCGGCAGGCCATCGGCAGACTCTGAAAAGGAAAAGATAGCTGAAGTCAATGACCATTTCAGCGTTCAACATGAACTTGACAAAGATGCTTTCGAAAAAGCTCTCTCCCAGTGCGGCGATTATCCGCTTCTAACCAACAAGCCCTCAGATAAACTGAGCATCGAGAAAGCTATGCTGGCTCACAAGAGCCAATACAAGTGCGAGCACACCTTCCGCCGGGCAAAGGGGCCTTACAGCATTGAGCCCATCTACCTGCATACCCCTGAGCGAATAGAAGCATTTTTGTTCCTCTTCAAAATCACTTTGCAGATGTTGGTGATCATCGAGAGAACCGCCAGGAATAATATCGACAACCGAAACCGGGGATTGGATAGATTTATGCCAAACAAAAAGGATATCCGTAATCCGCGCAGCGAGTTTATGCTGAAAGAGTTCGAAGATATCGTCCAGGGACAAATACCGCTACCTGACGGAGATAGCTGTGGCTTTGTATCCGAACTTAATGATCTTCAAAAAGATATTCTCTCCATCCTGGACGTTCGACTTCACTACTATGACTACCAGCATCTGATAGATTCAAGCTGAATCCATGGCCGATTAATAGAGCAGGCAATGGGAAGGAAGGATGAAAAAATAAATACGTGCGTTTTCAAAGAGCGAAATTAAAGATTGATATTATTGTTTCAGAATATCAAAATTCAAATTGTTTTGGACAGCAGTGCAATAATTTACTTACAAGATTGATGGGGAAAGAAATTTTTTCTCTCCCCATTAATTTAGTAAATCATTAACAAACCCAAAATCCGCATGACTATCTACAACGTAACACCCTTTCTCTTCAGGACAGCCTTTGTGGTATCAGGAATATTGTTTTTCAGCTTATCAGGTAAATCTTCAATTACTTTCTTGTCATATGTCCACATATGAATACATCTTTTCCCTGAGCAGTCATCGCCCAAATCTGGGACTCTCACACAGTACAAACCCGGTTCGACATCCATATAGGCCTCAATGTATGCATTATCAAACCTTCTGCAATAAAAGGCATTTCCAGGCATACTTAAAGGGGGCCAGAAAAGACATCCCAACCTGCAGCAAACGCTTTTCTGATCATCGCACCAAGAATATGCATGGGTATCAGGTCCATACAGCAAATGTGCAATATCCTGGTACCACACTATTCTTTCCAAGGGAACGGGGGATCCAAATTTTTTCTGAAGCAGTTCCCATCCTCTGGCACCCAGATTGTAACCGATTTCGTGGGCGACCTTTCTCGCCATTTCCTGGTCACCTATTTTGGCGATGGCATTATACAATGTGTGCCAGTGCATTTTAAACATATAGGAATGCCCGGCTAAGACATCATCGATTGTAAGACTGGACAGATCTTCTCCCGTCCTGAACTCAACTACCTCCATCAGCCTTTCTCTGGACAATCCAAATCCTGCGCTTGCCGATTTCCAATCTAAAATCCACGCCATGGGCGTGCTGTTTGGCCGATGAACATCAAAACCCCACCTAAATTCTTCTTCTGGTGTTGTTGGAAAAGCCACGGGTGACAATTTGTCTTTCATAACTATCTCCTTGCAAAGGGTTTAAATTATAGGTTTTAAAAATTATAATATACAATATAAATTTAAAAGGCCGGTTAGTGCGTGTTATCACCTCAACAACTTGCCGGCGATAACAGATCTCATGACCTGATTTGTTCCTTCAACAATTTGAAGCTGCTTGGCATCCCTCATCATCCTTTCGACGGGATGGTCACACATTAGCCCTGCGCCTCCTAAAATTTGAACAGCATTTGTCGTTACTTTCATCGCGACATCAGAAGCAAAGCATTTTGCCATAGCTGAAAACTTAGGGATGCCGGAAGATTTCTTTTCCACCTGTGAAGCGGCATAATAGGTCAAATGTCTAGCTGCCTCTATTTCCATTGCCATATCGGCCAACATAAATTGGATCCCCTGAAACTTACATATGGGTTTCCCGAACTGAATTCTGCCGGTAGAATATTTCAACGCATAATCAAAGGCACCTTGCGCTAATCCAACAGCGCATGCTGCAATCAGGGGTCTAGTTAAATTTAATAAGTTCATCAAATTTTTAACAGTCTGGCCTTCGCCGCTGATTAAATTCTCTTTTGGTATCTGACAATCTCTGAATAAAACTTCGCAAGCTGCAGCTCCACGAACACTTATCTTTTTTTCTTTTTTACCAATGGTTAATCCAGGAGCGTTTTTTTCTACGACAAAACAGCTGAGCCCCTCAGCTCCTGCTTCTGGATTCGTTTTTGCAAAAACCGTTAAAATATCAGCATTATCAGCATAAGAAATATAATGCTTAATACCGTCTAAATGAAATTTATCACCTTTTAACACTGCGCATGTAGAGACGGAACCCAGATCACTTCCAGCCTCAGGTTCTGTGGCGGCAAAAGCAGCATGCCATTCACCACTCGCCAGTTTTGGAATATATTTTTTTTTTAAATTTTCATTATTACCCACTATAATCGGCAAAGCCGCTAATTCCTGGGTTAATGGCATCATTGCGGAATTTATATCCACTTTGGATAATTCTTCAATGACCAAACAACAGGTATGAAAATCTAAATTCGTCCCCCCATATTCCTCGGGGAAAAACATTGAAAATATATCCGCTTCTTTTAGAAGATTCCAGATATCATTAGGAAATTGTGCACATTCATCAGCTTCTGCTGCACTTTCTTTAATTTTTTCGGATGCGATCTTTTTAACAGATCTTAATATCATGTTCTGTTCTTTTGATAATTCATTAAGATACATGGCCACTCCCTTTCCGAACCCGTTAATATAAAATGCGTAAGTTTCTTTTCATTGATTATTTAAAGCGATTTTCTTGTAAATAGGATACATAACATATAATAATGATGGAAGGTTATAATTTTTACCAAACGTTTGTTCAAATATATAGGAAGCACCTTTCTCATGTCAAGTTTTTTTAGCAATTTTTTTTTCAATTTTCTGTTCTGAATCTACAAAAATATTCAAGTATCTATCCAATTTACTTTGGTTTCCCCCAATTTGAAAAAATACGAATTCATCCATTTCACCCATCTTTAAAATTTGACGAATTCAAATTCAGAACTCCTGATATGGCGCAATTCCAGATGCAACGGCCATAGCGCCAAAGACAATTTTTAGCCGGGTCTGTGGAAACAGAAATTCTTCTTGATTCATCATCTCGCACAGTTCGTTTAGTGCCCTATTAAACCGCGGATTGGCCATCGGATGAAAATTGACCGATATGATTTCGGCCATCTTATCGGGCAGGATGTCCGCAGGTCGTTCAAATAGGCCTTTCAAAAAAGCACGGCCTTCATCGCGTGCGCGGGAAATTTGCTTTCTCCTTGTATCGCGGACAAGGCACCAGGCGATCACCGTCGGCTTCTTCAACATCGTAGGTGATGAGATGATCCAGGCTATATTCATTACGCATGTACCGGAAAAAATTCTCCTGACTCCATCGGGAAAACAAGCTGCGGCAATCTGCTCGACGCTCAGATCCTGCCAGGGGGTCATAACCGATGTCTTGTGGCCGGAATCACAAAGGCGTCAAACTTCGCGCATCCAGAACGATTTGCTCACAAGAACGCTCCTCTCTGCCAAACGATAGGTAATGGGCTTTCCGGAAAGCCGGCCTTGAGCTTCAATGAAGCAGTCCTCAGGCCAGGGTTCATACTTGCCCTTGCGGTAAGTAATCACATCCACGCCAGCTTTAAACCATTCGGCAAAATTCTTTGGGCTCCAGCCCTCTCTATCGAAAATGAGCGTAATCCGCCTTTCACCGGCCAGCTTTTTCATATACGGGATTATCTGGCCATTTACCATCGACAGCAGGCTGTCGTTTACCTCCGCGGTAAAGACAAAAAGCGGTTTGCGGTCGGCATCGTTGACCCAAAAATCAGTGGCAGCCGGCATGCAAAGCCGTCGGCGGGCTACATGCGTTTTAGGCAGCTTGTGCTTACGGCCATTGTAGCGCCTGACGTGACCGTCGATATACACAAAGCCGATGGCATCAAGATCATCATCGCACCACCGTCGGGTCAACTCCGTCATAAACTCCAACGATTTACCGTTTTGCCCCATCTCTGTGAGTTTCCGGCGCAGGGTCTTTACTTCCGGAATACGATCGAGACCCAGAATAATACCAAGCTCTCCAGGCGATTTCGCCTTGAGTTGTTCCGGGCTTTTAATGCGCAAAAGCGCCATAAACGCAACCGTTAAATATAATTTACTTACATAAGCATGAGACAGAATCTGGAGCGAATCCTCCAATCAAAGAAAAAAATCACTCGCAACAGGCAATCCAAAGGCTGAACAGGCAACCGATTATGCTCCCCTGAGCCGCACCCCCAAACCGTTAACCGCCGAACTAATCGTTGACAAACAAGGGGCTCCTGCATTTATAGTCGGGTTGGAAAGGGTAATGAGCCGGCAATTTTCGATAAGTTCAGCACCCAACCGAATACCGTGAGGCGCAACGAACCGTAGGCGCAGACTTTTGGCAGCACAATGAAGATGATTAAACAACCAAACGATGGCCATGCGCTGGTATCCCGAATAGAAAAACCCGGCGCCGCTCAAATACCGCTTGAACTTCTGGCGCCGGCCGGCAACGTTCAAATCGGAATAGCTGCCATTGATCACGGAGCCGATGCTGTGTATATCGGCGCTCCCAAATTCGGTGCCAGGGCCGGAGCCGGCAACACTATTTCGGAAATCACGGAATTAGTCCGTTATGCACACATGTTCTATGCCCGGGTATATGTAGCGCTCAATACGATTCTGACAGACCAGGAAATGCCGGAAGCACTGCAAATCATTCACTCGGTTTTCAATATCGGCGCTGACGGGTTGATTCTTCAAGATGCCGGCCTCCTGGAGCTGGACCTGCCCCCCATTCCGCTGATCGCCAGTACCCAGATGCATAACCATACACCGGAAAAGGTAAAATTTCTTGAAGACGTGGGGTTTAAACGCGTCATCCTCGCGCGGGAATTGTCTTTAACGGAAATGGCGGAGATTCGAAACCAAACCCGTGGGGAACTGGAAGCCTTTGTGCACGGAGCGCTGTGTGTTTCCTATAGCGGCCAATGCTATATGAGCCAGGCCATCGCCCAAAGAAGCGGCAACCGCGGCGTCTGCGCGCAGCCATGTCGTTCCCGTTACACGCTGACCGATGGCGACGGCACTGTTGTGTTACGGGACAAATTCCTTTTATCCCTGAAAGATCTTAATCTCATCACTGCCATTTCCGATCTGGCTGCGGCCGGTGTAACCTCGTTTAAAATCGAAGGCCGTTACAAGGACATCGATTACGTCAAAAACATCACAGCCGCCTACCGGATAGCCATCGATCGGTTTATCGACACGCACCCGGCATATCGCCGCGCCAGCGCCGGAGTCAGTACCTTTACGTTTTCAGCGGACCCCGAAAAAACCTTTAATCGTGGCTACACAAACTACTTTCTTTTCGGTCGAAAAGAAAAGATCGCCTCAATGGATACGCAAAAATCTATCGGGCAATTCTTGGGGATTATCAGCGCGGTAAGAAAGGATTCATTTCGCATCCAAAATGCCGACCTCACCAACGGGGACGGTCTTTGTTTCTTTACAAAGGAAAACACCCTGGCAGGATTCCGGGTCGACCGAATCATAAAAGAAACCGTTTATCCCAATACCATGAAAGGCTTGTCAATCGGCACCCGGTTGTATCGCAACCATGACCACGCTTTTTCCCGCATGCTGAAAAAAGATTCCGGGGCACGACGTATCGGTATAGAAATGAATTTTATTCAGAATAATACCCATATCCATCTTCTGGTTAAGGATGAAGACGGCAACCGGGCCGATCACGTCATGGCCGCTTTATTTGAACCTGCCCGCGACCCGGTCCGAGCACGCGCACAAATTCAGACACAGCTGACCAGCACGGGCAATAGCCCCTATCATGTAACGGAAATAACGATTTATCCCGAAGCGCCGGGATTTCTCCCTTTGAGCACCCTCAACGGCATCAGACGCCATGTCCTTGAAGCGCTCACTCAAATCCGGCCTCGACATTACCCGCGTCACACCCTTCGGCTGACACCCAACACCGTTGCCTACCCGGAAAAAATATTGGACTTTCAGGCCAATGTTCTGAATGAGTATGCCCGGCGCTTTTACGAACGCCACGGCGCGCAACTTCGCGAACCCGCATTTGAAACCCTTTCCAATACAACCGGAAAAACGGTTATGACCACGCGATATTGCATTCGCCACCAACTGGGCGCTTGTCCGAAGTCCGGCAAAAAAACGCTTGTACTCAAGGCGCCCTTGCGAATCACCGACGGGCATCATGCTTATCGGCTCGATTTTGACTGCCAACAGTGCAAAATGTTCGTGGTGATGGAAAACACGCAGTGAGCAATATAACGTCTGGTGCGCAATCCAAAATATACCGCCGATATTCGGTCCTAAATGTTATTATCTAAATTTATTTAGAAAATAGATAATCATAACAATACGCTTGTTGACCGGAACAAATTGGCATATTATGTTTGCATATGACACTTAATCCCCTTTACACCTGATCTCGTTCATATGGCTCAAACGATTAATGAAGGAAGACAAGTATGGCGGTGAGAATTCTGATTAGAAGAAGGGTTCCGGAAAGCAAGGCGCGAAAAATGCTGCCGCTTTTTAAGAAAATGCGACAGATGGCAACGGCTCAGGCAGGATACATATCAGGTGAAACCCTGAGAAACTGCGATGATCCAGAGGAGTTTTTGGTTATCAGCACATGGCAATCCATTGCAGATTGGGAAAATTGGCTTAAAAGCCCCGATCGCCAAAAAACACATGGAAAAATTGATGACCTTTTAGGCGGCGAAACGCTCTATGAAGCTTTTTATTCCGGGTTTACTGAATGAACCACCTATCGTTAGATACTCACATGCCGTTTCATCAATAATCCAATGGGCACCAACGAATCACTATCCGGGTCGATAGTGACTTTGCCAAATAAATAGCCCTGGCTACCTATTTAATCTTTCGGCAGCCAGGGCTATTTATGGTCAATCTGCCGCCGGTTCAGAAGGCATTTCCGGCATCTCGGGAGGATCAACGTGAACCACATTGCCGATATGAAACCGTTCCCGGATTCGTTCCAGCGAAACCAGTTTGCCCTTTCGAAGGGAGGGCGTTAAAAACGATTTCAGTTTCATTTCCAATGCGCGAGGATGCAAATTGCTGCCGATCGCGACGACTCCCTCAAGAATAATTTTCTGCAACAAAAGCTCATGATCGGTTCTCTCTCTTATATGCGCGGCCATCGGCAAAAAGAAAAAATTCGCTATAACAACGCCATAGAGCGTGGACGTAAGCGCAATGGGAATCGTGGCCAATATGGTCGCCGTGTCACCAATTCCCGCCAGCATGCCAATCAGCCCCACGACGCTGCCCACCAAACCAAAAGAGGGGCAAACCTCGGCCAATGTTCGCAAGATACGCTCGATTTCCTGGCGGCGCATTCTAAAAAAATACATTTCCGTGTTTAAAAAGTCCCGAATCTGGGCGACCTCATACCCGTCCACGAGCAACCCCAGGGCGTGCCTTAAGAAAAGGACGGTCGACTCTTCCTCGTCCTCCTGCAATGACAAAAGCCCCTTAAGCTTACTCTTTAATGACAAATCAACCAAAACCTCTATGATCTCTTCCGGCTCCTTTTCCCTTAATTTAAAAGAAACCCTCAGGACCTTCCAAACGATGAGCAGCCGTTGCATTCGAAAACTGATCATGGCAGCGCCCATGGTTCCGCCGACAACAATCAGGATTCCCGCCAAATTAAAATATAAACCCACTTGGCCCTGAAAAAAGAACCCGAGAAAAAACAAAAATAAAAAAATCACCAGTCCAACGAGGTTGCGATGAATCTGAATGACGCCCTTAACCGTTTCCAATTTTTCTTTAATTCTCTTATCCATACATTTTTCCTCAACGCTACGGGGGCAATTCTCTGCTGATGAACGCTATTTTTTCGAAAGAATAATTTCAACGCGCCGATTTTTCGAACGGTTTTCAATCGTATCATTGGGGTTGATCGGCTGAAAATAGGAAGAACCGCTGATAATCACCCTTTCGGCGGGAACCTGCATTTCTTCAATCAAAAAACGGGCCACCCTGCAGGCCCTAATGGCCGAAAGCTCCCAGTTGCTGGCAAATTGTTCCGAATGAATCGGCACATTATCGGTATGCCCGGCAACAGTCACCCTATCAGTGGTCTTGCCGATTGCGTCACCAATCTCACGCAACGAGAGGATAGCCTGTGTTTTCAATTCAGCCCGGCCCGTATCAAATAACAGATCTGCCGGTAAAATAATCCGCACCGCCTGATCTGCTTTCAACGCCACTCGATTCATATCCTGCAGTGTTTCCGGGCGAAACGCCTCCATCGGCTGTTCCCGCGGTTTGCTCTTTTCGATCCTTATCGCGGTTGTTTCAACAGGCGCTCCTTCTTTCCCGGGGTCGCTTTCCGTTTTTCCGGTCAACATTTTTGCCGGCGCCTTTATCTCTATACCGCCGTACCGGAGATCCCGGTTCGCCGACTGGTAAATGAACATTACGGCAAACAGGATAAACATAGTCATCATTAAATCCGACCATGCGATGGACCAGTGAACCCGCCGGGGTTTTCGAATCTGAAAGAAAATATCTTGCTCACGATGAACCGCCAGGCACGAAAAGGTATCCATCAGCGTACCGGCTTGAAAACAAGCGCTATTTTCGGATTTCTTTTCGGCCGCTTCAGGATTGTTTTCGTGTGAATATTCGTCCATAATGTCGAAAACCAATTATCATGTTAACAAAAAACCGGTCTGAATCAATAAGGTGCGTTACCGGGTCTTTTCCGACACCTTTGAGCCGACATGTTTTTATGCACTTTTAATGCCAAAAACAAAAGCATTCGCTCTTCAGTAAACATAACATCGGTTTGTTTCACTTGAAAACCCGCACAACTTTTGCTTGTCCGTCAAAGATGATTGTTTGCTGTCAGAGGCTTGACGTTTCACAAACAGCGAACCAAACCCCCGCCCCGTTTGGTCTTCTCGGCATGGCTTCCGACACTCACCTTGGCCATTTGAAAAAGAAACCGCCAAATTTGCGCCGTAGGGCTTTTCATAACTTGCCCCCAAGGTTTAGGCCCTTTACCAGAAACATGCACGCCTTTGCGTGTATGTTCGCCAAAGGTGAAAATGACTTTTATGCATCCCAGCATCCCAGCATCCCAGCATCCGGCTTTGCCGGATTAAGGAACACGATTTTTAGCAAGAATCGCTGAGTTAGTATATATGGTTTGACTTTTTTATGGTTTATTGTTTATGCTTTTTTTAACAATCGGATGAGTTCATGATGTCAATCGACTACCGGTTGCTCTTTCCTTTTAAAACAATTAAGCAATGTAGATAGTTATAACGAGCTATACCATATTATGGACGGCTTTTTTTTGATTAAGGTCGAAAAGGTTTCTGACTTTTTCTGAACCGGCGTCGAGCCTCTCTTTGATTCGTTTTTCTTAAGGTACATATGGCTAAAAAGAAATTTCAGAACCACCTGAACAGCGTACGGAGAACTGTTGATATGAGGAAGAAAGTATGTGTTATGATGGCCGTCGGCTTGCTTCTATGCACACAGATCATCGGCTGGGTATGGGCAGGTCAGGTAGTGACCGGTTCTCATAAGAACTGGGCCAAAGTTACCTTGGCCCAGGAAAAAGACATCGGGGATATTACGACGCCGGGCACATTGGCTGTTCTCTATTTCATTAACAAGACCGGACGGACGGAGATCGATCCGCTTCAAAAGGGCCTCGCCTACATGTTGATAACCGATCTTTCAAAGGTCGAGGGCCTTCAGGTAGTCGAACGAGCCAAACTTCAGGCTTTAGTGCAGGAAATGGGGTTGGGGTCATCAGGATTGGTCGATCCGGATACTTCTCCAAGGGTTGGGCGTCTTTTGGGCTCAGCCCATGTTGTAAGCGGCAATTTTTATAGTTTCGAATTGGAAAAATTCGGAATCGATCCCGGCCTGTTGCAAACAGTCGACGAGAAAATTTCAGACCTTCCCGACGCCCAGGGCATCTTGGAAGAAATATTCAAAATGGAAAAAGCTGTTCTTTTTGCAATACTGGAAGCGCTAAAAAAAGTACCGGAGGATAAAAAGGCCGTCGCAGAGTTGGAAAAACCGATGACCTATAGTTTTCCCGCGCTTATTTTTTTATTCAAAGGCTTTGATGAAAGTGACAAGGGAAATTACCTGCTGGCGGCCTCATATTATGAACGCGCTTTAAAAGCGGATCCCGCCCTGACCCCAGCCTCAGAATCGTTGACCGAGCTACAGGTTTTAGGATTGATCGGCAAAAAACCAAATCCGCGCGCATTCCTCCAGTCCTTGAGGGACAGAACCTCGTTAACGGATCGGTTATCATTGGATCCGGCGCTTCAGCGGGTCAGAACACCTCGGGATGTTGAACAGCGTCAAAGTCTAAGACCGCCCAAACCGGATGATGTGGACGATGACGGAGATGGTTTCACTGAGAATCAGGGCGATTGCAATGACGCGGATGCAAGTGTTCACCCCGGCGCCATGGAAATTTGCGGAGACGGTATCGATCAGGATTGCAACGGTTCTGATCTGATTTGCCCGGAGGATATCGACAATGACGGCGACGGGTTTACGAAAAATCAGGGCGATTGCAATGACGCGGATGCAAGTGTTCACCCCGGCGCCATGGAAATTTGCGGAGACGGTATCGATCAGGATTGTGACGGTAGTGATCTACCTTGTCCGGAAGATATTGACAACGACGGAGACGGGTTCACTGAAAACCAGGGCGATTGCAATGACGCGGATGCAAGCATTCACCCAGGCGCCGTCGAAATCTGCGGCGATGGCATCGACCAGGACTGTAATGGTAGTGATCTGATTTGTCCGGAAGATATCGACAACGACGGAGACGGGTTCACTGAAAACCAGGGCGATTGTAACGATAACAACGCAAGTATTCACCCAGGCGCCGTCGAAATCTGCGGCGATGGCATCGACCAGGATTGTAACGGAAGGGATCTGATTTGTCCGGAAGATATCGACAACGACGGAGACGGGTTCACTGAAAACCAGGGCGATTGTAACGATAACAACGCAAGCATTCACCCAGGCGCCGTCGAAATCTGCGGCGATGGCATCGACCAGGATTGTAACGGAAGGGATCTGATTTGTCCGGAAGATATCGACAAGGACGGAGACGGGTTCACTGAAAATCAGGGCGACTGCAATGACAATGACCCGAATATCAATCCTAATGCTGTAGAATCATGTGATGACAACGTAGATAACAATTGTGATGGCCAGATTAACGAGGGTTGCGATTTTTTCTTTCCCGTAGAATAGCAAGCATTGGTACGGTTTGAAATGATAAGTGAAAATGAAAAATGAGCACACCCATAGCACCCGGGATATTCATTTGGAGAAATGGGGGGCTTGAAATTGGTCGGCACTAAGTTTAGTTCTTACAAAGGACGGTAAAATGAGAAGAATCGTTTTATTTTTATTGGTTATCGTAATGGCTGCGGGCGTTCAGAAAGCATCGGCGGTTGATGTTCGCTTGATGACCGGATTTGATTTCAACCGGTGGTACAGCGACCATGACAGTCGCGGAATGCAAACCTCCATTCCGGTCATCATTTATGCCGAGCAATCAAATTTTTCAACGAAAATATTAACCTCTTTCGCACACACACAGTCGGATATGTTTGGTAAAGGCAGCAACTCCCTTGGATGCGTTATCGACACCAAACTGAATTTATCTTATTCAATTATTGATCAGTTTTTTGCGGATTGTCTTTTGGGCTTTGATGTGAATTTGCCCACCGGCCGCACGGAACTGGATGCAAAAGAGTTGGAATTGGCGATGGATCCGGACTTGGTGGCCATTACACAATTCGGTGAAGGGCTCAATTTCAACCCCACGTTTACACTGGCAAAGGTCTGGAATAACTGGGCTGCCGGTGTTGGAGTGGGATACCTTTGGCGGGGGGAATATGATTACAGCGAAATGATTCACAACTATGATCCCGGAGAAATCTTGAGCTTAACCGGTGAGATTGTCTATTCTCTTTCTTCCCGATGGCAGTGCCGTTTATTCGGGGAGTTTGCGTTTTACGACAATGATGAAGTCGATAATGAGAAATATTATGAAGAGGGTATTTTTGTGCTTACGGGTTTCGGCGTTAATTATTCTCAGGACGACTGGGACATTGCCTTGACCGTTCAGGGCATTTTTAGGGGAAAAAGTGCCTTTCAGGAGGAAGGTGAAGGGATCAAGACTGAAGATCGTTCAAGCTATGGGGATGAGTGGAACGCTGACTTCGTCTGGCGATATAATTTTTCAAAAGAAACTGTCCTGCGCACGCAGGTTTATTATCTTATTGTTGCAGAAAATGATTATGGAACGGATTCCTCTTTTTATATCGGTGAAAAGGAAAAAATCTCGGTTGCGGTGGCCCTGCTGAGCCAACTGACACCCAATTTGAGAGGTGAGTTCAGCCTGAGTGGATACACGATGGATGTCGACCGAAACTGGTATTTCTCGGAAGATCGTACATTCAATGGGTTTATCATTGGCGCCAGTGTAACCCAGAGTTTCTAGGTCAGTGGTTCATATGGTTCAAGGTCGAATAATCTCCTTTGCAGCGGCTTCCGCCGCGGTCAGCCATCCGGCCAAATCTGTACTGCTCACGGTTTTTTCCGTGGCTTTTAGAATGCGGCCGGTCTCCACCTCCACGATTCGAAGATCAAGGCGCATCTGATTGGCGATAACCTGGTAAGCGCCGAATATCATCAGCCGGGCCCCCACCATTTTGCCGATACGCAACTGGGTTGAAGCATCGGCCAGTGAAGAAGATCCGAGATTCAACTCCCTTAACACCAATTGAAGCTGCTGCCGTTCAACCAGCGTGTATTGCTCGTTTTGCCGCACGGTTTCCATGATTTTCGCGGATAAAAGATCCCCTAAGTCCGCTTGGGCGGGGTCAAGCGGACTTAAATTTTCGAGATCCCAAACCGCAATTGCGGGTTTTCTTTCCTGCGGCACGGGGGATGACGCGCGTTGGTGCGTGGCGCAACTAAAGCTAACCAAACTCACGAGGACAACCATTATCACCTGCAGTTTCTTCACCTTTTTCATCCTTCCGTACCGGGTCCGCCCATTGCGGTTAGAGTGTTTCCATCAGTTTTTCAACGACCTGATCATCCTGCTTAAACGCGCGATGCTTCTGAACTACTTTTGCATAGCTTAGATCGGGCTCCACGCTGACGATTTCAATTCTCCCCACGGCCTTGGGGGCGCCCTGAAGCAGTTTCCCCTTATATTTGATAGGCGCCTGGGTTTCAATGACCTCGAACTGCGTGCCCTGAACAACGCCTTGTTTAGCGCCGATATTGAGCATTACCTCTTCGCCGCCGGCCTGCACCAAAAAGCCTTGCAACGGGTAATGTTGTATAATGGCGGTAAGAATTTCCCGAGTCAGCCCATGAAGCATTTTGGGCAATGCTTCTTCGGCGTTGAGTTGCTTGGTGATGACTTTCGGTACCGCCGTGGTTTCCGTATCGATGAGCCGAAGGCTCATCAGGGTACCGTTATGAAGATGAAGCAGCGTTCCGGTGCTGATGAGCTTTGCGGCCAGTACACGACCCAGTTTCAAGGCGGTTTCAGGATCGGCCAGATCGGACGAGCCCAGATTCAGCTCCGTCAGCAGTTGATCCAGTACGGCCCGCTCCACCACCTTTACGCGGCCCGAGGCGTTGAGCTTGTCGCCGAGTTCCGTGGTGATAACGGTTGAAAAGCCGTCTCGTTCGGAAAGCGCGCCTTTTTCCTGAAGGTCCACAAAGGTTAACACCATGGGTCTGGAGGTCCAGGTATCTTCTGATTTGGAGACTTCTTGTTGCTGAGTTTTAAACCGCTCTGATAGTTCCTTGACCAACCGATTGATTTCATCTCTTTTGGCTGCATTTTTCTGCAGCGCAAGCATCTGCTCGGCTTTTTGCGCGAGCACGGCGGCAAAGGTGTCGGATTTATTCAGGCTCAGCGCCTCGCGGTAGGAAGAGAGGGCCTGATCCCATTTGCCTTCCCTTTCATAGGTCATCCCTTTATTTGAGGTGGCTTCCACATAATAGGGATCTATGGTGACCGCCTGATCATACAACCCCCTGGCCTGGTCGAATTTTCCGATCGTGGCATAAAACCGGCCGAACTTGTTGAGCGCTTCAGCCTGGTGAAAGGTGTCCCCTTCCTTCTTCGTCACGGCTTTTTGGTATTCGGCTTCTGCTTCCGCATTTTTTTTCTGGCTATATAGAATATCCGCTTTAACCAGATGGGCCAAGGGCCTTTCAGGCGCTTTTTGCTCAACTTCCCGGGCCATGTTAAGGGCTTTTTGCGTCTCCCCTTTTTTGGCGTAAACGGCGCTAAGTCCTTCCTTTCCTATAATTTCCCCCTGCCCTTTTCCGGTCGCAACGTTTTGAAAAATCTTTTCAGCACTTGCCAGGTTTCCTTCCTTGATTTCGGCATACCCCTTGAGTGCTTTGGCCCTAATGTTTTCCGGATTTTTCTCGATCACCACATCGGTAAGGGCTTTGGCCACCAGCGTTTGTTTTTGCTGCAAGGTTCTTTCCGCAAGCTTTACGAGCATTATTTCCGTGGTTTTGCCACCGCCCTGAAAATAGTCCAGCACGGTTTGCTTCGGACCGATAATGCAGATGGTCGGTAAAATCAATTGCGCATGGTACAGCGCGCTGGTACCGCCGGAATCCAGGAGCACGGGAAAGTCCGGCTTGGTTTGGGAAATGAAACCGTCCACAGCCTTTCTGCTGGAGGTGGTGATACCCCAAATCACCAGATTCTTGTCCGCAAAGCGTTTCGCCAGTTTGTCCAGGCTGAGAAGCCCCTCCTGACTGGGCCGTGATTCGGCGTCAAAAAAATAGAGAACCGTCATCGGCTGGTTTGCCACCACGGCAAGATCATAAGTCTTTCCAGCCGCGTCTTTCAGAGAAAAACCCGGCGCCGCTTGGCCCGGCAGGATTTGTGCCAAACACACCGGGGCAAATACCACTGCCAGTATTGTCAGGGTCAGGCAGGTTTTAACGAAGAAAAAGGACTGTCGCATGGTTAACCTCCTATTGGCTTCATTCTTTCGGAATCAGGCGTGCGAAAACCGGCATTTCGCCGGTATCCCTGAGTTGCACTTGCGCTTCATATTCATGATAATCCGGCAGACTCACCCGCACCTCGTATTTTCCAACCGGAAGATCTATCTTCAGGGGGGTGTTGCCTTTAAAGGACCCGTCCAGATAGACCTGAGCACCGTCCGGATTGCTACTGATGTTCAAAACCGGCAAGGGAGTTCTTGGTCTGCTAATCGGTGCCGGCGGCGTTACCAACGGGGTGTGGCCCGATAGAAACCAGATCAGTCCGGCGGCAACGATAAGGGTACAAACCGCTGCGATCGCAAATGCCCTTCTTTTCGCCGTTTTCCGGGAAAGTGGTTGGTTAACGGATTTTGTCCCCGAATCGGTGCTGAGGCATGCCGATAATGCCTCAACCATGGATTGCCCGCTCTGAAACCGCTTGCCGGGATCTTTGTTCAGGCACTTTAATATGAGGTCGGATAACGCCCGGGAGGCCCCGCACGCAACAAACGGCTCCGCCGCAATGGGCTCCGCCGGCTCTTCACCGGTAATCGCATGAAAAATGGCAGCCAGGTTATTGCCCGAAAAAGGTCTTCTTCCGGTCGACATTTCATAAAGGATCACGCCCAGAGAGTAAAGATCCGACCGGCCATCCACGGGTTGCCCCTTGACCTGCTCGGGAGACATGTAAACCGGAGTGCCTAAAATCTCGCCGGCCTGAGTGAGCTGGGGAGCCGCGGTGTCTTCGATGTGCGCGATGCCAAAATCGGTGATTTTAATGTCGCCGTTCGGGGCAAGCATGATGTTGGATGGTTTGATATCCCGGTGCACGATGCCCTGGCTGTGCCCGTAATCAAGTGCGGCCGCGACCTGAATGCCGATATGAATGATTTCTTCAAGGCGCAGTGGATTTCCTTTAAAGATTTCATCCAGCGGCCGTCCCTCTAAAAACTCCATGGCGATGTAAACCGTGTCATGGTCTCTGCCCACATCATAGACCGTTACAATATGCGGATGCGATAGCCGGCCGATGGCCTTGGCTTCCTTTAAAAACCGCTGAAGAAAATCCTCGCTGGTGACGCGGTCCGGCCGCAACACCTTCAGGGCGACCCGGCGATCGATTTCAGGATCATGAGCCTGATAAACCACGCCCATGGCCCCTTTTCCCAGCTCCTTTTGGATCTCGTAACGCCCGTATTTCATAGGGGATTTTTTTCTTTTAAAAAGCGGATCATGGTTTCAAGCGGGATGAGAAACCCCAGGTCGGATGTCCCGCGGTATCGGCCCTTTACCATGCCCACAAGGTTACCGTTGACGTCGAACACCGGGCTCCCGCTGCTGCCCGGATAAATCTCCATTTGCACTTGCCATAGCGGTTGATCATTGACGAGGCGCGGAGGGCCGTTGATCGTGCCGGAATAAATGGTTCCCCGCAGATTGACGGGACACCCGACCGTAAACACGGCCTCTCCCATGCCGAGCAGATTCCGGCCTTCCGCAAGGTTGACGGCGGTGTCCGTTTTCATCGGCAGTTGAATCAACGTTAAGTCCATGAGTGAGTTTTTAAACAAGATTTTTCCCTCTGCCTGGTGACCGTCATAAAGGGTAACCGTTACCTCCCGAATGGTTTTAAGGTCGTGGCCCGTGCAAAGAACCAATCCCTCTCTATCAACGATAACGCCTGAAAACTGAATGTCCTTTCCGTTCGTTCGGGCATGAATGCAGACCACGGACTCTATTTTGGACAGAACCACCACCGGAACTCGCTCGCGGGTATCGCGAGAAGGCTCCACCCCGGGCGTATCGATATACTGCAACAGATGATCCCACAACTGCTGGCGCCAAGTAACCGTATTTTCTCTGGAATAACGTATGGTTACCAGCGTAGCCAGGGGAGAGCTCGGGACAAGCTCAACCGCCCAGCCGGCATCGCTTTTATCGGCCTGAAGGGTAATCCGGCCGGATGTTGATTCTATCTTTTGTATTCGGTATCCTTGGTCTTCCCACCACCTTTTCAGCACGTCCGCGGTTTCACCGATGGGCAATGGAATCCGCTTTTGCTCGGATTCGGTAACGGCAGACCCGGTCCCGCTCATAGCGGCGCAGAAGATGGCCAGGATCAGGATAATGATATGGCGAATATGGCGCATGCCGCGTTTCATTCGATTTTGATTAATACCACTGTAATGTTGTCTTTGCCGCCCCCGACCTTGGCAAGTTCAATCAGTTCGTCGGCTTTTTGTGTCAGGGGCAAAGACTTTGTTAATACATCCGCAATGTCCGCATCGTCCACCGGATCGGTAAGACCGTCCGAGCATAGCAGAAAAAGATCTCCGGACGAGAAATTGCCTCGAATCAAATCAAGTGCGGGCGTTTCATCCACCCCGACCGCTCGCAAAATCACATTTCGCATGGCGTGTGTTCGCGCTTCCTGAGGAGTAATCAGCCCCTGATCCAATTGCCTCTGAACGAGCGAGTGATCTAGCGTCAACTGTTTAAATTGACCGTTTTTGAGGCGATAGGTGCGGCTGTCCCCCATATGGCCGATGAAGAACCGATCACCCGAAAATACCATCAGTTCAGCGGTGCACCCCATCCCTTTATGTTCGGGTATTTGTTCCGTATGCCTTAAAATCCGATCATTTGCCAACCCGAAGGCTTGCTGGATCAATTCGGCTGAATCTTTGGGTAGTCCTTCCGCGGTGGAAAATATTTCCGCAACGGTTTCTGAAAAAATCCGGCTGGCCAGCTCACCGGCGGCCGCGCCGCCCATGCCGTCGGCCACCAGAAAGAACCCGAATTCCGGCCTTACCATAAACGTATCTTCGTTATTGGATCGCCAAAGGCCGCAGTCTGTTTTCCCGAATGAAACGATTTTATTCATGCAGGCAATACCGGTTCAGTCATGAGGTGATTGATTGCGTAAACGCTTTTCTATTTATCGGGAATTCATCGCAAAATCAATTGATTTATCGATTTGCGGCGGATTGGCCGAATTCATGAAACTACTTGACATGCAAGTCCAACTATTATCTATAAATAGCTATCGTCGGCTGCGCCCGCAACCCAAATTGCGACAGTAAGTAGAGGAAGGCGGCCCCGCGCGGTCTTCCTCCTCGTTCGACGGGCCCGAGCATTGATTTTAATAACATCATACGACTTATACCCATTCACAAAGTGGACAGATTATGAAACTACCACCCGCCATTGTTATTCAACTGATTCATATCGAAGGTCCCATGAAGGGAGAAATTCAGGAGTTTAGCCAACCGGAAATAACCATCGGCCGGCATGCCGCATGCGATGTCTGCTTTCCCAAGGATTTGACCATCATCTCCCGGCATCATGCCCGCATCGTCCGCGATGGCAATCGGTTTATGTTGGTAGATTCAAGCACCAACGGCTCCTTTGTGAACGGCAAACAGGTTAAGGAAGCCATTCTGAAAGATGGCGATGTCATCCTTTTTGCGGAAGGCGGGCCAAAGCTCAGTTTTTTAACTCAGATTCTGGAGGGCAACGACATTCCGGACAGTCCGCTGCAGCCAATGGTCAAGCCGTCAGTCCCGGCCCCCGTCAAATCGACGACCGAACCCGACTACCCGCCGCAGCCAACGCCGGCAACACCACCCGCGCGGCCCGTCGCACCGGTTCAGCCGCCGGTTTTTACAGCGCCCGTCAGTCCCCCGCCGCCTACGGCGCCAACACCATCACCGATGACAAGTGACCCGATGGCCTCGCAGCCCTCCGACAATATTGCCATTCAGCAAGTGAAAAAACCGCTGGTGATTCAGTTCGGCCCGACGTTGCAATCCTTTAACACGCTGCCGGTGGTGATCGGCAATGGCGGCAATTGTGACTTCAAGCTGGCGCACCCCGCCATTTTTGAGCGTCATGCCCAGATTTTTTATCACCGGGAACAATATTGGATCAGGGACTTAACCGGAAAGAACGTGGTCCGGATCAACGGGGTGCCGGTAGCTGAACAGGGCACGCTGGCGCCAGAAGCGCGCCTTTCATTGAATGCTAAAGGACCGGATTTCAGGTTTTTGGGCGACGGCAGGCTCGCGGAAATCGAACCGGAAATGGCGCAAACAGAGACGTCCGAATCAAAGGAAAATTCACCGGACATCCATAAACCCGCCGCTTCCGGCAAAGGAATGAAAGAGATCGGTGCGATGATGAAACGGATGTTGAAGCGATAATTCACCTAATCCGGCAAAGCCGGATGCTGGGATGCTGGGATGCATAAAAGCCATCTTTCACCTTCGGCGAACATACACGCAAATGCGTGCATGTTTCTGGTAAAGGGCCTAATCGTCAAGATACATTGCTGACTTTTTCCCATTTATCTTGATTCAAGTTAACTGCGGCTTCCCGCTTTTTTGTCAATAAAAATGGTATGACCGAGGTAAATTGACCATGTCCATGTATACTCAGGAAAACAGGCTGATAGCGATTGAGACGCCGCTCGGGCCAGATGTGTTGTTGCTTAGTGAGCTCAGCGGCACGGAAGCGGTTTCCCGGCTGTTTAGTTACCGCTTAACCCTGCACTCTGAAAATCACCATATTGCCTTTGCCGATATCATTGGCCGGAATGTAACCGTGTCCATTGAGCTGGACAGTGGCGAAAAACGTTACATTAACGGTATCATTGCCTCTTTTTCACAGAGCAGTGCGGATCCGGCAAGTTCGGAACCTGTTAATTTTTCGAAATATTCAGCGATTCTTGTTCCTTGGCCCTGGTTATTGGCAAGAACATCCGACCTCAGAATATTTCAGGAACTATCCGTTCCGGACATCATTGAGAGAATATTCCAGGAAAAAGGGTTCAGAGACTTTGCGATCCGGCTTCACGGACAATATGAGAGAAAAGGATACTGCGTGCAGTACCGGGAAACGGATTTAAATTTCATTTCACGATTGATGGAAGAAGAAGGGATATTTTATTTTTTTCAACATGAAGCAGGAAAGCACACCCTCGTGCTATCCGATTCGGCCGCGGAGCACAGACCCTGCCCGGAGCAGAATATCATTCGGTATTCTCGAACGCAGGGTGCCGTGGTTGATGAAGACGTTATAGACAGCCTCGAGATTCAGCAGGAAATACGAATCGGAAAATTTACGCTGAATGATTATAACTTTGAAACGCCGTCAACAAAACTTTTCGTTGAGGCCATCAGCAAAATCGATCTGGGGCCCGGTGAACGGGAAATATATGACTATCCTGCTGAGTATGGCAAACGCACTCAGGGGAACAGACTTGCCAATCTTTTCATGGAAGGTGAAGAGGCGCAGATCACGACGATTTTCGGTACTAGTAATTGCCGGGACTTGCGTACCGGTTATCGATTTGAATTGCAGGATTACTTCCGGGAAGACATGAACGACAAATCCTATGTGCTGCTGGAAATATCGCATATGGCCTCTTCAAATATCGCACGGGTCAGCAACGAGGGCGGTGCTGTTTATAAAAACAGTTTTTCCTGTATCCCCCATGAGACCCCTTTCCGTCCGCAGCGAATGACCGCCAAGCCGATCGTTGAAGGTCTTCAGACGGCGGTTGTGGTGGGGCCGCCGGGAGAAGAAATATACACGGATGAGTATGGACGGGTCAAGGTTCAGTTTCATTGGGACCGGGAGGGGCAAAATAATGAGGACAGCTCCTGCTGGATACGGGTCAGCCAGTCCGCTTCGGGCCAGGGGTGGGGGTCTATTTATGTTCCCCGAATCGGCCAGGAAGTTATCGTGGAATTTGTTGAAGGTGATCCGGATCGACCGATCATCACGGGGTGTCTTTACAACGGTGCAAATCCCCCGCCCTTCAGCCTTCCCGATGGGAAAATGATCATGGGATGGAAATCGAATACGACTCCGGGCGGCGGGGGGTATAATGAGATTTCGCTAAATGACACGAAGGGAAAAGAAAAAATAACCATTCATGGTCAGTATGACATGAATACGACCATAGAACACCATCAGACCACCAAGATCAAAACAGGGGATCGAACCTTGACGATCGACGCGGGCACCAACACCACAAAGGTGAAAGGGACGGACAGCCTGACCGTCGAGGCCGGTTCACGCACGGTGAAGGTTACGGGGGGTGACTGCAGCACCACCTCTACGGACGGCGCTGTAAAATTACTCGGAAACGGCAAAGGCGTTAACATCACCGGCAATACCAAAGGCGTCGAGATCGGGGGCACGGGCAAAGGGGTTACCGTCTCCGGCAAGGGCGGCAGCGGGGTGAAAATTAGCGGAGAACCCAATTTCGAGGCTTCGGGAGCAGCCGAAGCGGTCATATCGAGCCCAAGCGTCGATATCGGGTATCAAACGATCAAGATTCATGGGACGTCCATCGAATTATCGGCGGGCGGCTCAACCATCAAAATCGGCGGCAGCGGCATCACCATTAAAGGGCCGATGGTCAACATCAATACCTGAGCGTAGATAGCCGAACCCCCGAGGCTAAGCCTTTGAGGACCGAAGACAGACATCTATTCCGACAAAATGAATGCTTAAACAATAGGCCTTTTTTATCATGTCGTTATCCACTCCCTTTCGGCAATGGACAGTCGGCGGCGTTGGCGGTGCCAGCGGCGGGATTGGACCGCTAAGCGCCGGCGCAGCCTCCTATCGATTGACCGGAAGCGGGCATTCAATTCGGAGTGAGGCCGGCATGGAATATTTTGCAGTCCCGATTGATAGAGTGCAGATGGTTCATAATTTGCGAATGGTCCGGACATCCCGATTCAGGCATGGCAGGGCCGTCTGGGCGCCGGCCAACCGGTTGCTGGTAGGGGGTAGAATTCCCCGTCTGGTCAATAACTTCAGCCTCGGATTTGCCGGTATCGGCCCGAGCTTTGGCATTCCCGTCTCTGCCGGGGTATCCACCCCTTTGCATGATTCTACGAGCGGCCAGGTTCACTTTTCAGGGGATACCAGGCGGGCTTTGGATTTTTCCGGCGAGGGCATGATCATTGAAATCGCAGGGGCCATTTTGGGCATGGGCGGCAACTCGTTGCAAATTTTGCTGTTTGATGCACCCCATACCCTTTTTGGCGGATCGGAATCCATTGTCCGAAGAGTTCGAGAAGCCATGAGCGCCTATCACTCAAGTGGCGGCAACCTGTTGTCATCACTCCAAAGTTTTTTTTTAAATACGGCCATCTCTTTTATTTCCGGAAACTACTCCGGCGCCGGGTTGGGCATCACCTTGTATTTGGGACGTTTCGGGGGCATCTCGGAAGTTGGTTGCGGTTCCGGCACCAGCGGTCAATGCGCCCCCAGTGTTCCCTACGATGGATAAGACCGCTGCCGGCGGCTGCCTGCTTCAAACTCAGGCAAAGAGGTGTGCTTAGCGAATTAACAGCCCCTGGCGCCCGAACTGGTGCAGTTTTTCTTCAAGCGCAATGCCCATGATTCTTCTTAGCTCTGTCGGCGCTTGCATGCGCCGGCCTTCCACATCCACGACCAGAGCGCCGGATGCGGCCAAATCCGTCAGCGCTGCAACGATCGCCGTGCGATCCTGGCAGCCGTCCAGCAACGGCACCAATTGCCTTTCAAAGGTGTCAAGCGCCACCTGTTCGTGGCGACGACTGGTCACCGTCCCCTTGTGAGCCGAATATCTGACCCAGGCGCAGGCTTGCGGATGCTCCCCCGCGGACAGCACGAACGGAACGGGGTGGCAATGCAGTTCGCATATTCCTTGAGAGAAACAATTCAGCAGCGCTCCCGCCAACGTTTGCCTATCGGTCTCGATGTCCGGAACCGGTATTCCCGAGGCCTTCATCAAACCGGCGATTCGTGCTCGTGCTTTTTCCGTCAGTTCGGAAAGAGATAGGGTCGCCGGCCAGCACTCAGCCAGGCAAACCAGCGCGGTTTTCACGATCGGCTCCCGGCTGGAAATCGTCTGCTGTTGCAAGCCGTGAAATATCTCTTCCTTTTCCGAGGCCAACGAAGGGGTCGAATGCGCTGCCCTTGCGGCGGCAGCACAATGCAGACCGCTCAGGCACCACGGCCCCAGCGTCCGGTTGAGCGAAACGCCCTCATGGCACAGCAGTGTTTGCCTGAACATCCGGTTTCTCAAAAAATCCATGTATTGTTCCATTTCGATGATGTCGCGGCCCAACCGTTCCAGCGTATTGAAAATAGACGAGCCGCAATTGCCGGCAAGCATCATCGGGAACTCGGCCTCTGCGAGGTATTTAAGTCCGTGCTTGGCCGCCAGTTCGGTAAACTCATGGAAATAGACCGGCTCGTTGATCTCTTCTAACGAATCATGCCGGAAATACGTGTCCTGCCAGTTGCGCATCTGTTCCAGCTCGATTCGAAGCAGCATGCCGTACGGGTTGTTCTGTCCGCGAACGGACTCGCTCAGCCATTGGATCAGCGCGCGCGCCTGTTCGATTTGCTTTAGCGGATCATCGAATTTTCGGGAATGATACAGCATCATGTCGCGAAGCATGCCGCGCATTCGCCAGCCCGGATAAGTATTGTAGCTGATGTAGGCAACACCGTTTTCATGAAGTCGCTCGCGGCAGATGCTCAGAATTTTTTGCTGAACCGCCGCCGGTACCCACGAATACACCCCGTGGCAAATGATATAATCGAACGTCCCGAAACGTTGGTCTATATCCCGAATGTCCGAATGGCGCAGGTCGATATTCTCCAAGGACAATGCCGCGATCGCCTTCCGGCCGGCGCTGACCTGCCGCGCCGAAAGGTCGACCCCCACGAACCGGCTGCCCGGCAGGGCGCATGCCATGGGGATCAGGTTTGAGCCGTCCGCACATCCCAATTCGAGGACACGGCATGAACGAAGGTCGGGCGGGGTCATCCCGAAAAGCGCCGCAAGTGTTTCCAACCGGTCCGGATGGCTCTGTGGATAGGCACCGGCGGGATAGGGCATCTTGTCATACGGGGTGATTGCGGCGCCTTGATCTGCTTTGAAATCTTCCATGGGGGCATGTCATCTCAGTCGGCGTTATGAATGCGTGGATCCGTACCGTCTGCGCCACTCAACGTGTCTCCGGCGGATGCCGTAGAAGATGCCGGCGGAGAAGCACTGTTGCCACCGGACGCCGGGGGGCCATCCACGCCGTCATGAATGCCCCGGTCAATATCCGGACCGCTTTCTCCGTACTCCTGCACCTGGTCCACCCCCACGCCGAAAAGCTTTTCAACGAGTGTGGCCGCTGCTTGCACGATGGGTCGTTCGGCCACATTTTCAACCACATCCTTAAGGACCTCTCGGGTAGATGCCTCGCCGAGCTCTTCTGTAATTTCCCTGGCTGCCTGGCGCATGACCACCGAAACGACCGCCTTTGACATCTGCTCGCCCATCCATCCGCCGGCCTTGGAAGCGGCCCAGCTAACAGCCACGTCCACAAGGGTCAGGACCAAGCCCGAAATAAGATCCCCCAGTGTCATTCCCACAAATACGCTGTTCGGGCAGATGACGATATCCGAGGGGTAATTGCAAGGGTCATTGCAGGCCTGATTGATGCCCACAAAGTTGAAAGGAATCAGATCACACGCAACCGGCGTACCCGCGCCGTCCACATCAATTTTCACGGTTGACGCCGAGAACATCGGCTTTGACCCGCCGAATGCAATGATGAGGGGAATGAGCGCATTGTTCGGGGGAATGCCGATGTGCGGCACAACGAATCCGCTGTCGTTTCCCTGCCCGATGAACTGAAATCCAAACGGCCCGATCACGGTCTTGGAATACTTTGCCTTGATCGTAAGACCGAGCAGCGTATCCATTGAAATATGAGGGGTAATCACCGGCACGACCGAGGGCGGATTAACCGCCGTATGAGATCCGATGCCGACAAAGGTGTGGGCCGTAAGGTGAGCGACATGCATCATAACGTTACGCAATGCTCCATTTCATAACCGCCATTTCGTGATTGCCATAGCGACGCGAAACTTCGCAGATGGCGGCATATACAAGAATCACCCGGTTTTCGTCGGGTTGGACGACGACTGCGGTCAGTTTGGTTCGGGTCTCACGCTGATCGGAAGGTTTCAGCGCGATGGTGACTTTCGGCAACGTGCCGGGAAGGCGCAGTCGTTTCTCGGGCACTGATGGAAAGAGATTCTTCAGAAACAGTTCGGCATCCGGGGGAAAATTCGAAATTGCAAGGCCCGGCGAAGCCCCCTGCTGAAAGCGAAGATCGAAAAAAGGAAAACGCCCTTGCGAGAGCGTCAGAATATCCGGTGGAATCCACCCCTGGCGTGTTTCCGGCACATCGCCGGCAATCTTTTCATGCTCATGCACCTGGCCTGCAAAGGCAAGACGCGGAAACCAGGAGGGGTGGTACCAATCAAATCCGGCGGGAAGCGGTGCCCGAAGCCACGCCTCGGGTTTGCCCACCGCCAGACGCTCCGGTGTTACGGGATCAAACGGAAATTCCAGGTTAGGCACCTTTGCCGCTTCAATGCTTTCGCGGTCCGCTGTCATCAAATAGCCACAGCCACTGGGATTGCGTGGGTAATGAAACTCCGTATTGCCGGCCACGATGTCTGCAAAGCGAGGTTGGGCCGCCTGAAAGGCTTTCACCAGCGGGTCGCCTTCTCGCGCCAGCGCAACCGTGTCAACGCCGCCGTAAGCGCGATCATAGCGCAACGGCATTTTCATGAACGGCGCGGGCGGGGTGAAGGCCGCCTTTTGGCCGGTCCATTCGAGGTGTCGGTCACCGTGGACACGAACGACGCGCGTGATGGGCCCGGCGCGGAGCTCGACATCGACCGTGGGGATGGCATTATACGCATATGCGTGGCCCTGAACGACGATATCCGTTGCAGGCTTGAATGCGTATAGATCCGCATCCCAGCGGGGCGGGGAAACCAGCGGCAGGGGGCGCTCCGCCTCCCATAGGGTCACATCGTCCTGTAGCTGAAGCGCTTCTTCCGTTAGCTCACAGCGCCCGGTGGAAGCAATGGTGAAAGCCCGCTTGAAAACCAGCGCAAGCTGGGGCGTGTTCCCCGGTTGCGCACAGACAAACCGGATCATTTCCGTCCCGGGCAGCGCATTGAAGTCGATTTCACTCATAAGCTGGCACCTTCATTTCAGGTTCCGCCCATTGGATGAAATACTCGGGAGGCGGTGCGAGCGGTGCCGGGCCGGTACGAAGAACCGCGATGCGTCGTTCCAAAGGCACCATGCGGTACCGGAACACACACCGGTATCCAAAGATAACCCGTTTTTCCTCGGTTAGAAGGATAATTGAATCCAGGTGAGCAGGGAATACATAGGGCCGATCCTGAAGCTGAACGTAAACATGAAAACTTAGCTCCGGAATAGCGAACTGGCAACCACCGCCTTTCGGTTGGACATTGTTCACCATGATGATCTCACCGGGAGTCGGCGCTGGCTTCAGCACGAGGTGCGGGTTTGCATTGTTGAAGTAAGCCGGCTTCAACTTGATGAGCCGGGGCACCGGCCCTTCCGTGTTGAACTCCGCAGCGCGATGCGCGCGCAGGGACCATTCCTTCGGGTAAGGACCCGGTGCACGCGGATCCGGTTGATCCTGCCACGTCTGAATGGGATGATCCGGATCTTCGAGATTGGGAAGCAGCCCGCCTTCCGCCGCAGATTCTTCAATAAAGAAACCGCGCCCTGCCGGATTGGCGGCAAACGGCATCTCACCGGCATCGACCTGCGCTTTGCCGCCATAGGCGCGTTCCCAGACAAGGGGAATGCAAGAGAAAGGCTCCGGGGTGCTGGGGATAAGGGGTTCATCCGGACGATGACGGACCCACGTGCGATCGCCAAACACGTTAATACCGTAGGCGAATTTACCGGCCTGTATCGTTACATTGACAAATCCGGCCGTATCCTGCGACGGGTAAGCGTTGCCCAGCACTATCAGGTCCGCGCCATCACGGAGAAAGGGCGTTTCCCCCTCCAGGTCGCCGTATTCGGTTTTAAAGGGCATCCCGCCCACCGGCCATGGCGGCCCCTCATCGGAAACCAGCGCGTTGTCCTTGATTCGAAATACAGCCTTTACCACTACGGCGCCGAGCATGCGTTCTTCCGATATGATGGTATTCATAAAAACGGCGGGAAACGGGGTGCCATTATCTAAATCCATGCGCTTTAAATCCTCAGCAGTTTAGACGCACCCGTTCGCCGGTGAGACGCACATCATCGTTGGCCTTCACATTGACGTTGCCCAGCCGGGCCTTGATGGTTTGCACCCGCGCCGTGCTTGAGAGGTCGCCGACAGCATCAATGGTCGCATCGCCGCCACTTCGAATGCTAACCCCTTCGGCACCGCTGAGCGACAGACTTTTCCCTGCGAACTCAAGCGGACCGGACGATTCAATCCGTAACCCGCGTTCAAATCGCATTACGGGGCCGGACGGCGTGATGCGGATGCTGAACGTCGCCTCTCCGGACGGGGCGATAAGGGTCAACAAATCCTCGTACTCGCCGCGTTCGATCTGCAACCGCTGGCCGCCGACGAATTCTATCCGGGTAACTTGCGCAACGCACCGTTCTGAAAGGGTGGTTGCTTCACCGCCCGCTTCGGCACAGGCGACGATCGTATTTGGACGAGAACTCATATTCGCTCCTTATGAGTGAAACCCTACGGTCGGGAAATTATTACAACCAGTGCCCGGGCACCTATCGGGCTTGTCGACTTGAAACCGCCGGGCTTGCGTTTTTAAAAATACCCAAAGGCAGTGTTCATTCGGCATGGGAATAAGCGTCTGTTTTTTAGTGGGGAGCATATGCAAAAGCCGATTGTGTGTCAAGACATTTGTCGATACAACATATTGACTTGAAAGAATAATGCCAGGCGTGTCGCCTCCGTTTTAGGATACGATTCAGTCGAAGCGGCCTCAACCCATCCGATGAAGAAATCATAATGACGTTACATATCCGGATGCAAGGTTATACGCAGTAAAATCAGCAGAGACGATGCACAGGGCCACATGCCCCAACGGGGCTGTGTAACATAGCCCGGGGTTGCGGCGAAGCCGCTACCCTGGGAAACGAGATACGAACCGGTTTGTCAACAACCCCAATGGGGTTGATGGTTAATTGATCGGTTCATCGATTTCCCGGGGTAGCGGCTTCGCCGCAACCCCGGGCTAGTTGACAAAGCCCCTTCGGGGCAGGGGTGTGAGGCCGGAATTGTCAATAAGATGTAGAATTTTAATTCGATTTATATCAGGACAAAATCACCGTGGATGTTCAATATTGCCATAAGGCATTTCATTTTATAGGGTGCTTTTGATTCGATGGGTCGTCATAGCCAAATTAAAAGCGTTAGCGTCGAGTCACGATGAGCGAAAATTTCAACCGGAGCACTCACTTCACGCTTTTTTAGAGAGGTTTTTCCAATGTCCCAAATTACAGGTAACCTTTTTCGTTTCAAGGACGACCATGCTTACGAGCGCCTTCGAAACGTGTTCGGCATAGCTGGGTACAACGATGGGAACATCCTGGAGACGTTGGGGGTTAAGAACTTTCCTTCCATACGGGGAACCGATGTGCCCCTGCTGATGCGGCGTACCGAGCAGCAAAGCGCCTTGAATACGCTGATTCGGCTCTTTCTGATGGAAGTGCCGGTTTCAATGACCGCGGCAAAACGGGCTTTTGATTCTGAGGGATTGTCCGCTTGCACGAGTGCGGGATTGCTCCTGGAAAGCGGCGGGGAAGTAATCGCCCGCATCAAGATTCTTCCCTTTAAAGGTCTGCTGGTGGCGTTTGATCAGAACCGCATGCTTCTATCAGCGGAAAAAGCACGGTATGTGATGGGCATCGGCGCAAGCTCCTTGACCCTGGCCAACCTGACCATTCGAAAGCATGCCGGACGCACGCTGGATCTTGGCACCGGGTGCGGCATTCAGGCACTGCTGGCAGCTCAGCACAGCGACAGGGTGATCGCATCGGACAAAAATCCGCGGGCCGCGGGGCTTGCCGCTTTCAATGCCCGGTTAAACGGATTAGGCCACCTTCATTGTCTAGTGGGGAATCTGTTTGAACCGTTTTGCAAGCATCAATTTGACCTGATCGTGACCAATCCGCCCTTCGTTATTTCGCCCGAAACCCGATATATTTACCGGGATGGCGGAATGCCGGCCGACCATATCTGCCGAACCATTGTCCGGGAGGTTCCAAAGTTTTTAACGGATGGCGGTTATTGCCAGATGTTGTGCAACTGGGCCGAAACAGCCGATAACCCCTGGGAGGAGCGACTTCGCGAATGGTTTGACGGCACCGGATGCGATGTATGGGTGCTGCGCTCTGAAAGCCGGGATGCGGCCACCTATGCCGACACCTGGATTCGTCACACGGAGCCCGGCATCGGCCCGGAAGCCTTTGCCGAACGCTTTGATGCGTGGATGCAATATTACCGGACCCAGGGCATCGAGGCGGTGAGCGCGGGACTGATCACCATGAAGCGCGAAGCCGGCAAATTGAATCATTTCAGAGCGGAAGATGGCCCGGAAAAAATGATCGGCCCCTGTGGAAAGGATATTCAGCTCGGCTTTTCGCTTCGGAATTTTCTTTCATCTATACGTAATAATAACGAATTATTTGAGACAATGTTCCAGATAGCCCCCCATGTGCGCCTGGTGCGAGAAGCCGTCCCCGGTGAAACGGGCTGGACCGATGAATCCTTTCAGTTGCAACTGACACAGGGGTTGGCTTATAAGGGCAATGTCGACCCCTTTGTCGCCAATCTGGTGGTCGGCTGTAACGGTAAACAGCCGCTGAAAACGCTTCTGGCGCAAATGGCGACACAACTCGGGGTGGACGCCCCCGAAAAGATAGCGGAACCCGTGAGCGGTGTGGTTCGTGAGCTTGTTGCACGCGGATTCTTATTGCCGGGTCCAATCAATGATTAACCATAACAGACACGATTTTTTAATCATTCTTCCCTACTTTCTACATATTTTATTGGTAGATACAAGTTCGGACG
Source organism: Desulfobacterales bacterium (assembly GCA_034003325.1). Taxonomy (NCBI): domain Bacteria; kingdom Pseudomonadati; phylum Thermodesulfobacteriota; class Desulfobacteria; order Desulfobacterales; species Desulfobacterales bacterium. The sequence continues at coordinate 79,032 of JAVEYW010000012.1, read as the reverse complement.
AGAAGATGAGAACCAGTAAGCAGAGGTGACCGATGAAAACGATTTTCAACTCCATTTTATTATTTGTCTGTTGTTTGGGGCTTCTTGCCTGCAATGTACTTCCACAAAATTTAAAACTGGCGCCGAATGTCACTGTCACGGAAAGTAGTCAGGGAAAAAGCGCCGTCATTACCGTCAAGGTGGTTGATGAAAGAGCGGATTCCATTCTCGGGCATATTAGTTCTGCTTCCTTTTCCGGCAGAGCGGATATTGTGACCAGCCAGGATCTTCCCGCCTTGATTCAGGGTGAAGTCATAAAGGGGCTTTTCAAAAAAGGATTTAATGCCTTACCTTGTGAAGTGAATGAGCGGCCTGTCTTAAAAGTGGTGATACAAACGATCCGATATGATGTCATACAAGGTGTTTGGGCCAGCCGTATTGAAACCAACGCGATATTAAAGGCGGTTGCCACGGTTAACGGCACAACGCACGAAACGATTTATCGCGCTGAAGATGAGAAGAAACTCGCGTTTCAACCCACTATGGAAAAAAATGAAATCTATATCAATCAAATGCTTAATGATGTCATTAAGGTTCTCCTGAATGACCCGCAGTTGATTGACTATTTATCAAACGCATAACAGCATCCAATGCCGGGGCTATCTTGCGCAACGCCAACGGCCCCCCATCGGAAAGGTACTGCCGCAATGAATGAAAATCCCGTAGGGGCGATCCCTGTGTTTGCCCTTATCACGAAGGGCGAGCATAGGGTTCGCCCCTACAAGTTCGCGCGCCGAAAACCGGGCCGGGACCATGATTCAGGGCAAAGTTTTTTTTTCTGTCTGTTTCTTTTCGCATTCCATGCACTGGCGATTTCCATTTTATGGTTTTCCGATACGGCGTTAGCCGAATCAAAGAAAGATAGCCAGGACCGTCCGCCGGTAGTCACGGTCACAACGGTCGTAGAAAAAGAGGTGAACCCACCCGATGACTATGTGGGCCGTGTGGAGGCGATTCAGGCCGTAGACCTGCGCGCCCGGGTGGAAGGGGTTCTGGAGCAGGTGAAGTTTAAGGAGGGGGGCGAGGTTCATGCCGGTGATTTACTCTATGTGATTGAGCAAGCCCCCTATCGGGCCAGGGTGAACGAGGCCTTAGCCAAAGTCGCCGATGCCGCGGCCGCCCTCACCAAGGCCAGTCAATACCTGAAGCGGCTCCGAACCGTGCGATCCGGCGGGGTATCCGCCACCGACCTGGATACGGCGCTGAGCACGGAACTTCAGGCTAAAGCTAAACTTCAAGAGGCCAAAGCCGGCCTTGAACAAGCCGAGATAGATCTGGCATATACATGGATTAAAGCGCCCATCAACGGCCGGATCGGGCGCACCGCCTACACGCGGGGAAATCTGGTGGGCCCCGGGTCCGAACCGCTTGCCAGAATCGTCCAGATTGATCCCATCCGCGTGGTCTATTCGATCAGCGATTTCGATTCTGTCCGTATCAGCGCCGACGTCCATAACGAGACCGCGGATTCGGCGGACTGCCGCCTCATTCCTCGTATTCGATTGCCGGACGGAACCGTTTACCCCGCAACAGGTCGATTTGATTTCATGGACAATCAGGTGGATTCGGGCACCGGAAGCATTGCCGTTCGCGCGGTGTTTGACAATGCGGCAGGCACCTTGCTGCCCGGTCAGTATGTGACGGTGCAATTGACCTGTAAAACGGGCAAACACCTGCCCGCAGTGCCCCAGGCTGCTGTGCAGGAAGACCGGGAGGGCCGTTATGTGCTGGTCGTGGACGCCCGTAGCCAGGTGCAGCAACGCCGGATTACGACCGGGGGAACAATCGGCGCCGACTGGTCGGTGGAATCCGGACTGGTGGCGGGTGAGATGGTTATTGTACAGGGCACCCAAAAAGTAAGGCCCGGCCAAAGGGTGGATCCCGTTTCCGACATCAGCCAAAGGGGTGAATGAGGCATGTTATCCCGCATCTTCATCGATCGGCCCCGGTTGGCGCTCGTTGTATCGATCGTCATCACCCTGGCCGGTGTGTTGGCTTTACTGAACATTCCGATTGCCCAGTACCCGGAGATCACGCCGCCTGAAATCTACGTGAGAGCCACTTATCCGGGAGCCAATGCCCAGGTGGTGGCCGACAGCGTGGCCGCGCCGCTTGAAGCTGAAATTAACGGCGTGGACGATATGCTCTATATGTCCGCCACTTGCGCCAATGATGGCTCCTACAGTCTGAGCATTACCTTTGCGGTGGGAACCGATCCCGATATCGCTCAGGTCAATGTTCAAAACCGGGTTCAACAAGCCGTTCCCAAACTGCCGGTCGATGTGACGGATCAAGGCCTGTCCGTTCGCACGCGATCTTCCGATATGCTGGCCGTTTTTGCCTTTTTTTCACCCAAGGGAACCAGAGACAACCTATTCCTCAGCAACTATGTCGGCATCAACGTTAAGGACGCCTTAACGCGCATCAAGGGGGTCAGCGAGGCTGTTATTTTCGGGGAACAACAATACAGTATGCGCATCTGGATGTATCCCGATCGACTGACCTCCCTCGGTCTTACAGCCGACGACATTATAACAGCCGTTCGTGAACAAAATATTCAGGCCTCGGTAGGCGCCATCGGCGCGGCGCCGGTTAAGGAGACGCAACAACTCCAGTTTACCATGCAGGCCAAGGGCCGTTTAAAGGATGTCGAGGATTTTAAAAATATCATCGTTCATACCAATGCCCGCGGCGGCACCGTTCGAATTCGGGACGTGGCCCGGGTGGAACTCGGCGCCCTGTCCTATGCCTCACAATCGAGACTGAACAACGCTCCGACCATCAACATGGCGATCTACCGGACCTCCGGTGCCAACGCGCTTGAAACCGTTCAGGCTGTGGAAGCCGAGGTGAAGCGGCTCTCCGCCCGTTTTCCGGAAGATATCGCCTATCGCCCCGTGTACGACAACACCAAGTATGTTCGGGCCGCAATCGAGGAAATCGCGTTAACCCTCTCCATTACCTTTTTGCTGGTGGTGGGGGTGACATATCTGTTTTTACAGGACTGGCGCTCGACTATGATTCCGACCCTCACGGTCCCCGTGTCCCTGGTGGGCACCTTTGCCGTGCTGTTTGCCGTGGGCTTCAGCGCCAACACGGTGACGCTATTCGCCCTGATTCTGGCGATCGGCCTGGTGGTGGATGACGCCATAGTGGTGGTGGAAAATGTGCAACGCCTGATGCAGGAAGAAGGACTCGACCCCAAGACTGCGGCTGTTAAATCCATGGAACAAGTGACCGGCCCGATTATTGCCACAACCCTCGTGTTGTTGGCCGTGTTCGTGCCGGTAGGATTTATGCCTGGCATTGCCGGTCAATTGTACCAGCAGTTTGCGATAACCATCTCCACGGCGGTGGTGCTCTCGGCGATCAATGCCCTGACATTGAGCCCCGCGCTCTGCGCCACCCTCCTGAGACCGCCCCGGCCCATTCGGCGCGGGCCCCTATCATGGTTTTCCAAGGTGCTTATCGCCTCCCGCAACGGGTATGTGGCCGTGGCGTCGCGGTTGGTCCGCCGGTTTTCCATTGTTCTTTTTATTTTTCTGCTCGGTTTCTTCGCCAACACCTATCTGTTCGTCAACCGGCCGTCGAGTTTTCTGCCGGCGGAAGATCTTGGTTCTTTTTATGTCAATGTGCAACTGCCGGACGGTTCGGCGCTCGCGCGCACCAATGGCGTGATGCAGCAGGTTTCGGAAATACTCCACCAAACTCCCGGCGTGGCCGATGTCATTGCGGTCAGCGGGCGCAGCCTTCTCAGTGGTACGGGCGAAAATTTAGGGCTCTGCGTGGTCGTGTTGACCCCCTGGAATGAGCGGAATCGACCGGAACGGCAGATTGAAGGGCTTCTGCGCAATGTACGGCGCCAGTTGAATGCAGTTCCCTCCGCCACTATTGTCGCGTTCGGACCACCGGCCATTCGAGGGCTGGGACGCACCAGCGGGTTTGACTTTCAACTTCAAGCCATTGGCGAAAAAACCCCGCAGGAACTCGCCGCAGTGAATCGCGCCCTGGTGGTGGCCGCCAATCAGGATTCGACCCTACAGGCGGTTTTTTCGACTTATTCGGCCAATGTACCGCAAATTTTCATCGATCTGGATCGAACCAAGGCCGAAACCCTCAAGGTGCCGGTCACCCGTGTATTTTCGACATTGCAGGCGCAACTGGGTTCCCGTTATGTCAATGATTTCAACCTTTACAGCCGGGTGTTTCAGGTCAAGGTGCAGGCCGATGCGCCCCATCGTGACGCGGTGGAAGATATCAAAAAGCTCTATGTGCGCAGCGATGACGGGGCGATGGTGCCCATGCGCTCCCTGGCGAATATATCCACGGTACTCGCGCCGCAGTCCGTGAACCGTTATAATCAATTTCTTTCTTCCCAAATCAACGGCGAGCCGGCCCCGGGATTCAGCTCGGGGCAGGCGATTGCGGCCATGGCTGACATTGCCGAAAAAACATTGCCGGAAGGATATGCGTTTGAGTGGAGCGGGCTTTCTTATCAGGAACAAGCCATTCGCGGCCAGGCGCCGGTTTTGCTTGCGCTTGCATTGCTCTTCGGGTACCTCTTTCTGGTGGCACAGTACGAAAGCTGGACCATACCGTTGACCATCATTGTCTCGATTTCAATGGCCACCCTTGGCGCGTTGGCCGGTCTATGGATCTGCGGATTGGACTTGAGTATCTATGCTCAGATAGGGTTGGTGCTGCTGGTGGGCTTGGCGAGCAAAAACGCGATTCTGATCGTTGAATTTTCCAAAACCCAGCGGGAAACCGGCAAGTCCATTGCCGAGGCAGCGGCGATCGGCGCCCGGATTCGTTACCGGGCCGTGTTGATGACCGCCTTTTCCTTTATCTTCGGCGTGCTACCCATGGTCATCGCCACGGGCGCAGGCGCCAACAGCAGACGGGCAATCGGAACGACCGTGTTTGCCGGTATGTTGGCGGCAACATTGGTTGGGATTTTTTTAATTCCGGGTCTCTATGCCGCCGTGCAGACTTCCCGCGAGAAAATCTCAGCGCGAAGACATCGGAGGCATCGGGGAAACCAGGCATCCGGCTGATTATCGAACGCCTTAACATGCCGTTAAAAGCGTAATGAAACAGAGAGAAATGACTGATAACGAACCCATGAACGAAATAAGTCCTCCCGGACTCAAGCCATTGTGCGGACTGCTGGCGGGACTGACCCTGATGGGGCTCGCCGGATGCGCCGCCGTGGGACCGGATTACACCCCTCCCGCCGCCAAAGCGCCGAATGCCTGGCACACCGCCCTTCAAAACGGACTCAGCGCCGGCCCTATAGACCCGGTATCAATCGCCTCATGGTGGACGCGCTTCGATGATCCGGTTCTTTCCGAATTGATCACGGGTGCCGTAACAAATAATCTCGATCTGGCCGAGGCCCGCGCGCGGGTTCGTGAAGCCAGGGCCGGAAGAGGCATCAGCCAGGCGGCTTTATTTCCCGCGCTGGATGCCACTGCTTCGGCAACCAAGAGTCGAAGCAGTGAAAACAGCGGCTCAGGCAGGGAAAGCGAGCTCTATGCGGTGGGCTTTGACGCGGGGTGGGAATTGGATGTGTTCGGCGGGGTTCGGCGCTCGATTGAGGCGTCCGATGCCGATCTGGCCGCTATCACGGAGGATCTTTACGATGTTCTGGTTAGCCTGGTGGCGGAAACCGCTCTAAATTACCTGGAAGCCAGAACGTTTCAGGAACGCCTGCGCGTGGCCGAGGCCAATATCAAAACGCAAGAGGAAACGTACCGTCTGACCCGTTCCCGGTTCGAGGCGGGCCTGAGTGACGAGCTTCCCGTGCAACAGGCCCTTTATAACCTGGAAAGCAGCCGCTCGGAATTGCCGACCCTTCGAACCGGTCTGGAAGCGGCTCAAAACCGATTGGCGGTGTTGCTGGGCATGCAACCCGGCGCGGTTCATGACGCACTATCCGAAGCCAAACCCATTCCGGTGCCGCCGGTATCGGTAGCCGTGGGCGTGCCGGCCGAAGCCCTTCGCAGACGTCCGGACGTTCGTCGGGCTGAGCGCCGCCTGGCTGCCCAAACGGCCCGAATCGGGGTTGCAGTGGCAGATCTTTACCCCAAGTTCAGGCTTTCCGGATCCATCGGGCTTGAATCGATTTCAACCGGTGATGTGCTGAACACCGACTCCCGAACCTGGCGCATCGGCCCGGGCATTTCATGGAACGTGTTTGACGCCGGCGCCATCCGTCGGAACATCGCGGTGAACTCCGCGCTTCAAGAGCAGGCTCTTATTCAACACGAATCAACCCTCCTTGCCGCACTAGAGGAAGTGGAAAACGCTCTCACCGCTTATGCCGAGGAACAACATCGACGCCGATCACTCATCGCCGCAACCGAAGCGGCGCAACTTGCAACGGCGCTTTCCAGGGATCGATATATGGCCGGGCTGGTGGATTTCAGCAATGTGCTTATCAACGAACGCGCCGTGTTGTCCTTTCAGGATAACTTGGCCCTTAGCAACAGAACCGTCACCGCCAACCTGGTGCGCCTTTACAAGGCACTCGGGGGCGGATGGACGCCGTTGGACGAAGGGTCTGACGTAGCATCAAGCTTATCAGGTGAAACACCATGAAGAATACGGAAACAAACGCTCACGACGACATCGCTAAAACCCTTGAACCGGGGGCCCCGAAACGCCGTGGCACCCGGCTGAAAAAGTGGCTTTTCTGGGGAGTTATGGTGCTGGTACTCGCATGGATCGGTATCCGATGGCACATGGACCGTAATACGACGAGCACCCGTTATATGACCCGGCCTGTGACAACCGGTGATTTGACGGTGACGGTTACGGCCACCGGCAACTTGCAGCCAACCAATCAAGTGGATGTGGGCAGCGAGTTGTCCGGTATCGTCGACACCGTGGGTGTTGATTATAATGACCATGTCAAAATCGGTCAGGTGCTGGCACGGCTGGATACGACCAAACTTCAGGCACAGGTTCTCCAATCCAGGGCCACCGTGGAAGCCGCCAAGGCCAAGGTGTTGCAAGTGCGGGCAACGATCACGGAAGCGCGCGCTCAGCTTGATCGACTGACCCACCTGGCAAAATTAAGCGAACGCAAGGCCGTTTCCAAGCAGGATCTGGATACGGCTCGCGCAACGCTGGATCGTGCACTTGCCGATGAAGCCGCCGCCATGGCATCAGTCGATCAGGCCCGGGCGGTTTTGGAGCTAAATGAAACCGATTTATCCAAGGCGATGATTCTCTCTCCCATCAACGGCATTGTGCTGGTGCGCTCGGTGGAACCCGGCCAAACCGTGGCCGCCTCTTTGCAGGCGCCGGTCCTTTTTACGCTGGCGGAAGATCTGACCCATATGGAACTGCATGTGGATGTGGACGAGGCGGATGTGGGCCGGGTACGTGCCGGCCAAAAGGCAAGCTTTACCGTGGATGCCTATCCGGAACGCACCTACCCCGCCGAAATCACCCAAGTGCGCTATGGGGCCAGAGCCACCGAAGGCAGTACGACCACCGGTGTGGTCACCTATGAGACGATTCTCAATGTGGACAATACCGACCTATCGCTCCGACCCGGCATGACAGCGACCGCGGATATCGTGGTCGAGGAGGTTAAAAAGACCCTTCTGATACCCAATGCCGCCCTGAGATTCAGCCCACCGTCCGACCCGAAAGACGTTCCGGCGCCGCAAGGCGGTATTATGATGAAACTCTTTCCCAGGCCGAGACGTTCCGGGGAAAAACAACGGTCTGAATCATCCGCTGAAAAGAAACCGCACCGCGTCTGGGTCGAGCAAAAAGGGCAACCCGTTCCCTTACTGATTCAAGCCGGTTTGACGGACGGCATCATGACGCAGATCCTTACGGGCGATATTATGCCTGGCATGGAAGTCATCGTCGATGCCGTGAGTGAGAAACCATGACGCCGGAACCAGGGAACACCCCGTTGATTCGACTAGAACGGGTCAGCAAAATCTATGGCGAAGGCCATGCCGCGGTGAGAGCGCTGGGCGGGGTCGATTTAACCATTGCGCAAGGGGAATTCGTGGCGGTGATGGGCCCGAGCGGCTCCGGCAAATCAACCTGCATGAACATATTGGGGTGTTTGGATACACCTACAACCGGCGCATTCCTGTTTAACGGCGTCAATGTCGGAAAGCTGTCCCGGGATCAACGGGCAATTCTGCGCCGCCACTATCTCGGTTTCGTGTTTCAGGGGTTTAACTTGCTTAACCGCACCTCGGCACTTGAGAATGTGGAATTGCCGCTGATTTATCGCAAAGTCCCCCTTGCTGAACGACATGCAAGCGCCCGTAACGCCTTAGCCGCCGTCGGCCTTAATGGATGGGAATCCCATACGCCAGGCGAACTCTCCGGCGGCCAGCAGCAGCGGGTGGCCATTGCGCGCGCGATCGTTACCGAGCCCAAGGTGCTGTTGGCCGACGAGCCCACCGGCAATCTGGACTCCGCCCGAAGCCGGGAAATCATGAATCTCTTAACCGACTTAAACCGCGAACGCGGATTGACCATCGTCATGGTCACGCATGAGCTGGATATGGCGGCTTACGCCGGCCGGCGCATTCATTTCAGAGACGGCCTGATCGATCACGGCTCTCAAACCGGAGATGTCCGCTGATGTTGTGGGAAACGATACTGCTGGCGCAACGGGAGATTCGGCGCAATGTGTTGCGATCTTCCCTTACCATTCTCGGCATCGTGATCGGCGTGGCCGCTGTAATCACCATGGTCACCGTGGGAAAAGGCGCCACCGCGCAGGTAGCCGCCGATATCGGGAAACTGGGCAGCAATATGCTCCAAATCAGGCCCGGTCAGGGTTTTCACGGACCCGGCGGCAGCCGCTCCACCGCCGCTATGTTCGAGGTGGCGGATGCCAATGCCATCGCCAAGGAAATTGACGGCCTGGTGGCCGTAGCGCCGACCGATGCCACAAAGACTCAAGCCATATTCGGGAATCAAAACTGGTCCACCACCATAAATGGCACCACCAATGACTTTCTCAAGACTCGCGACTGGCCGCTTTCGGCCGGTCGCGCCTTTACCGAGGCAGAAATGCGATCCGGCAAAGCGGTCTGCATTATAGGCGCCACTGTTGCCAAGGAGCTTTTCGGCTCCGAGAATCCGCTGGGCGCCGCCATTCGGCTTCAGAAACTGTCCTGTCAGGTCATCGGGGTTCTGGAATCCAAAGGCCAATCGAGCTTCGGCTCAGATCAGGATGATTTGGTGCTGGTTCCCATTCGAATTTTTCACCGCCGAATTTCCGGAAATACGGAAGTCAGTGTTATCTATGTATCCGCCAGAGACGGGGTCTCAACGGAAAAAGTGAAGGGCGATATCGAGCGGTTGATGCGGGAGCGACGCCGAATCGTGGGTGGCAAGGAGGATGACTTCAATGTTCGGGACATGAAGGAAATTCTGGCCACGCTGACCGGCACCACCCGCATTCTCACGGCATTGTTAAGCGCGGTGGCAGCCGTGAGCCTTCTGGTGGGCGGCATCGGCATCATGAATATCATGCTCGTATCGGTGACCGAGCGGACCCGCGAGATTGGTATTCGGCTCGCCATCGGCGCGCTTGAAAAGGAAGTGCTCTTGCAGTTTCTGGTGGAGGCAGTGGTGCTGTCCTGTTTCGGCGGGCTGGCCGGCATCGCGCTCGGCCTATCGGCAGCGGCCTTCGGCACGCGGGTGCTGGATGTACCCTTTATCTGGAATCCGGGTGTCGTGGCCCTTGCTTTTTTGTTTTCCGGCGCCGTGGGTGTCATCTTCGGCTTTTTCCCGGCCAGAAAAGCCGCCCGTCTGGATCCCATCGAAGCCTTGCGGCATGAGTAATGGCCTTGCGCCGGCGTTACAGTATCTGTCAGCCGAATAAACATTAGCTTCCAGCGCAACCGGGTTAGGCAATGTTTTGCGCTAACCACCGGTTGCATCATGCTCCCGCGAATGCCAATGCCAGGCCGTCCGAATGATGGTCTCCAGGCTTTCATATTCGGGATGCCATCCCAGCGCTCTTCTGATTTTATCGGAAGCCGCGACCAGGACGGCCGGATCACCGGCCCGGTTGCCGGTCTCAACGGCCGGAATCGCGCGCCCCGTGATGTTCCGGCTCAACTCGATGACCTCCCGCACGGAGTGGCCCTTTGAATTTCCCAGGTTGTACACCGTGCTGGCGCCGCCGTCCAAAAGGGCATTCAAGGCCAGCAAATGCGCCCGGGCCAGATCACAGACATGCACATAATCCCGCACGCAGGTGCCGTCCGGCGTCGGGTAAGCGGTACCGAAAATTTGAATATGCGGCAATTCACCCAATGCGGTTTTAAGCACCAGCGGAATCAGATGGGATTCGGGCTGGTGCCGTTCACCCATCAGGCCAGCGGGATCTGCACCCGCTGCGTTGAAGTATCGAAGGCTCATAAATTTTAAGCCATAAGCGACTTCGCAGTCTTGAAGCAGCCGCTCAACGGCCATTTTGGTCGCGCCATAGGGGTTTGTGGGCGCGCACGGCTGATCTTCCGTGATCGGAACGGTCGTCGGCTCGCCATAAACCGCCGCGGTTGAGGAAAATATAAACCGCAGGACCTTGTGTCGAACCATGGCCTCAAGCAGCGATAAGGTGCCGGCAAGATTGTTGCGGTAATACGCAAGGGGGTTACGAACGGATTCCCCCACCAGGGAAAACGCGGCAAAATGCATAACCGCATCGATAGCATACCGTGAAAAAAGCTGATTCAAAACTATGGGGTCGCTCAAATCCCCGCAAATAAACTCCCCGCCGACGACAAGATTCCGATGCCCCGTGGAAAGATTATCCAAAATGACCACCCGATGGCCGGCCGCCAACAGCGCCTTGACCATGTGCGTCCCGATATAACCGGCACCGCCCACCACTAAAATGGCCCGATCCGCCATACCTCATCCTCCACCCTATATTTAATTAACAGTCCGATCTTTAAAAGATTTTTTAACTCAAACAGCGGTTAAACACAACCCCTTCCGTAAAGGAAAAAAGTTTTATCACCCGGTTGAAAACCATTAATTTTCTCAACCTGTGAAACAAATGCCACAACTATATGGCGTTGGTTTCACAAATACTGAAAATATGTCGCAGTATTTTAAATAACCCATTGTTTTTTTTATGCCATTAAGTTTCTTAAAAAATGGGCACGCCTCTTGCTTAACCATACCTTATCGACACGGGAAAGAAAACCATGCGTTTAATTTTTCGGTTGCTCGAAAAGGGTCTCGCGGGCAAAATGAGGTAATAATATGGAAAAATTCGCGCCATGTGAACAGGGCATCAAAGCCCTGATGCTCCATTACCGGAAATCTTTTCGAATCCCTGAAAACATAAATCATTATTCCGAGGAAGATTATCGGGACGCTGAAAGAAAATACATCAAACTGTGCATGACCCACGGGAAATATGCGCTTTCAAATTAACCGGCAGGCTTACATTTCTTTCAAAATGTCTTTGACCGCATTGCCGTCCGCCCGTGAGCCAAAATGCGCCATCACCGGCTTCATGGCCTGCATTTTATTTTGAAATTGGGAAAAATCGATGTTGGACCGAATCCAGGCTGCGATCTCTTCGGTTGCGGCCATTTGCGGCAGATAGCCCTCAACAACGCCGATAAAAGGGGAATCCGGCAGCGCCCCCTTTTGCTGCAACACTTCCCGTTCGGACTTAATCAATTTTTTTAGAATAGCGATGACTTCATCGTCGGGCAACCCTTTTTTACCACCCCGGCTGAACTCCCCGAGAATCACCCGAATGGCTGATTTTCTTTCTTCATCCCTTGCTTTGATCGCTCCGGCCAGGTCCTGTTTGATTTTCTCTTGAAGTGTCACGCAATCCCCTTTATTTTTTTTAGAATCACCGTCAATTTATGGTTGGCGCCGATGTTCATGGTCATTTTCGAAACCGTTACATGATGGTTTCAGAATATAAAAGAATTTTTAAATCAGTTGGTTCAACATTTTCCCCCTTCCGTTACGCAGCAATGGGGTTAGTTGGTGTTGTAAAAGCGCGTATCTTCATATATCAGCATTAATAAGGTGCTGCGATTTGAATTACAGCTCAGGGAAAAAAGGAAATCAAGGAGAAAAGTGAGTGACTCATCTAAAAAACGATCTCTTTTTGCGCGCGTGTAAACGGTTACCGGTTGAAAGAACGCCCATATGGGTAATGCGTCAAGCCGGTCGCTATTTGCCGGAATACAGAGCGGTGCGGGAAACAGCGGATTTTTTCACCATGTGTCAAACGCCGGAGCTGGCCGCGCAGGTCACGCTTCAACCGGTGGATTTAATCGGGGTGGATGCCGCCATTATTTTTTCGGACATTCTCGTGATACCCCAAGCCATGGGAATGGAACTTGAAATGTATGAGGGAAGGGGCCCGGTGTTTCCTCATCCCATTCGAACCCGGGCGGACGCAAAAATGTTGAAAGACATTGATCCGACGGTTGAGCTAAAATATGTTCTAGATGCCGTGGCATTGACAAAGCGGGAATTGGCCGGGCGAGTACCGCTCATCGGTTTCTGCGGGTCACCCTGGACGTTGATGGCGTATATGGTGGAAGGACAGGGCTCGAAAAATTTCTCAAAAGTTAAAAGCTTGATCTATAATGACCCCAAACTTGCCCATGCGCTTTTGGATAAAATTGCGAATGCGGCGGCCCTCTTTTTATCTGCAAAGATTGAAGCCGGCGCCAACGCGGTTCAGATTTTCGACACCTGGGGGGGGCTTCTGGCCTACGACGATTTCAAAACCTTTTCCCTGCAATATATGGAAAAAATAATCGCTCAGATTCGCCGGACCGATGAACCCGTCATTTTATTCGCCAAGGGCGTTCACTCCGATTTCAACTTGCTGGCCGACAGTGGCGCCGATGTCATCGGCCTGGACTGGGTCGCCGACATCGGCATGGTCCGGGCGCAGATTGGGCACAGGGTCGCGCTTCAGGGAAACCTTGATCCGACCGTGCTTTACGCCGACCCGGCAACCATCGAGGCACAGGCAAAACGGGTTTTGGACGCTTATGGCCACGGCACGGGGCATGTATTTAATCTGGGGCATGGGATTCTGCCGGATATTCCACCCGAGAATTTAAAATCCCTGGTAACCTTCGTTCAAACGGAAAGCGCGATGTATCACTAGCAGCGGCCACGGTATCCGCATAACGACGACAACGGAAAGCCGCACGGCGATACGCCGGAATCAAGGACAAAGGGGAATCATCTTAACTGATATGGATCTGACTTTAATCAAAAAATATGATAAACCGGGGCCACGCTATACGAGTTATCCCACGGCGCCGCAATTTTCCGATACGTTCACCCATCAGGATTTTCTAAAGGAAATTGCCGACACCAATCGCGCGGCAAACCCGCCGGACCTGTCTTTATATTTTCATTTACCGTTTTGCGATACGCTCTGTTATTTTTGCGGCTGCAACATGATCGTCACTCGCAATAGGGAACGCATTGGTCATTATGTAAACTACTTAAAAAAAGAAATCGATCTGATACGGCCTCACCTGTCGCCGGACCGAAAGGTGTCCCAGCTTCACTGGGGCGGCGGAACCCCCACGCATCTGACCCCGGATGAAATTTCGAATCTGAGCGCCTATATTCACACCCGCTTCAATTTTCAGGACGCGGTGGAGGCGAGCTGCGAAATTGATCCCCGGGAGCTGACCCGGAACCATCTGGCGGCGCTGCGAGCCGCCGGTTTCAACCGAATCAGCATGGGCGTGCAGGACTTTAACGAAAAGGTGCAAAAGGCGGTCAATCGGATTCAGCCCGAGAACATCACGCGCAGGGCAATTGCGTGGGTTCGCGAGCTGGGCTTTCACAGTTTCAACCTGGATCTGATGTACGGGCTTCCCTTTCAATCCGTCTTCAGCCTTGAAAAAACGATCGACGGCGTGATCGACATTTCGCCGGATCGCATCGCGTTGTTTAATTTCGCCTATGTACCCTGGATGAAAAAACACATGCGGGCCATTCGCCAGTCAGACCTGCCGTCGCCGGAAGAAAAACTGAATATTCTCAAAATGGCCACGGAAAAGTTGATTGCCGCCGGTTATGTGTTTATCGGCATGGATCATTTTGCAAAACCCGATGACGAACTGGCCGTGGCGCTCCGGGAAAAACGATTGTACCGGAATTTCCAGGGATACAGCACGCATGCCGGAACGGATCTCTACGCCATGGGCATTACCAGCATCAGCCAGTTTGGCCGCATCTATGCGCAAAACGTCAAAACCGAAGCGGAATATTTCGCAGCGCTGGACAAGGGGGTGCCGCCCACGGCCAAAGGGATTGTGTTGTCGGACGACGATGTGTTGCGCCGATGGGTGATCACCCGCTTGATGTGCGATTTTGAATTGGATTTCGGCGCCGTGGAGGAAAAGTTCGGAATTCATTTTGAGACGTATTTTCGCTGGGGGTTGAACAATCTGAGGGAGATGACGGCAGATCACCTGCTGCGGATCGACAATCGTAAAATAATCGTTTTGGAGATGGGACGGCTGCTGATTCGCAATATCGCGATGAATTTTGACGGATTTATCGAGCGCCAGCAAGATAGCGCCAAATATTCCAGAACGGTCTAACGGGGAAAAAATATTGTTTATGAACGCATATGCGGTTGTCTTAATGAACCTCGGCGGGCCGGATTCCTTGGAATCCGTCGAACCCTTTTTATGCCACCTCTTCAGTGATCCCGACATTTTCCGGATTCCCTTCGGCCAGCGGCTCTTCGCCAAATTCATTTCCAAACGCCGGGCGCCGAAAGTCATGGCGCGGTATCGCCAAATCGGCGGCAAATCACCGATCAATGAATGGACCGAAGCACAACGCCGGCTGCTTCAAGAGGCACTGCAGGTGGAAAACCCCGGCGCCCGGGTCTACACGGCCATGCGCTATTGGCACCCGTTCATCCACGAGACTGCCGAAAAGGTCGCAGCAGACCGCTTTGAGAAAATCGTATTGCTGCCGCTCTATCCCCATTACTCCATCACCACCACGGGATCAGCCTTTAACGAGTGGAAAAGAGTCTATTCCGGGGACGT
Source organism: Desulfobacterales bacterium (assembly GCA_034003325.1). Taxonomy (NCBI): domain Bacteria; kingdom Pseudomonadati; phylum Thermodesulfobacteriota; class Desulfobacteria; order Desulfobacterales; species Desulfobacterales bacterium. Next base: position 63,913 of record JAVEYW010000012.1, on the reverse strand, counting down.
TGCCGCGTTGAACTATGTGTCGGACTATTTTGATCACCCGCAATATATCGCGGCGATCAATGAACGGATCGATGAAACGATTCAAACGTTTCCGGAAGCCGCGCGCGGTGAAATTCAAATCGTGTTCAGCGCTCACGGCACGCCGGTTCGATTCGTGAAAGAAGGCGATCCCTACAGCCGGCAGATACAAAAAACTGTGGATGGCGTTATGACGGCCCGCAGGCATTCGCACCCCCATCACCTGTGCTTTCAAAGCAGGGTCGGGCCGGTGAAATGGCTCGAGCCGTCCACCGAAAAAATGATCGAGAAACTGGCCACCCAAGGCAACAAGCACCTGTTGATCGTTCCGGTCAGTTTCGTATCGGATCATATCGAAACCTTGTTTGAATTGAATGTGGAATACCGGGAGGTGGCGGAACGGCTCGGCATTGAAACCTACCGGGTCATGACGGGATTAAACGCCTCAACCACCTTCATCGCAGCGCTCAAAGACATAGTTCTGGCAACCATCAAATAGAAGAAGTGCGTTCCATAATGAAAAAAAAGAGCATTCACATCACGGTATTGGGCGCCGGCATATCGGGGCTGGCGGCGGCGTATTGGCTTCATGGGGACGGATTTGAGATAACGGTTCTTGAGGCTAAATCTGCCCCCGGCGGCACCATGGAAACCGTTCGCGAAAATGATTGCCTCATTGATTACGGGCCTAACAGCGGACTCGAAACCACACCGCTGATCGGCCGAATGGTACGCGAACTGGGGCTGAAACAGGAACTGATTTATGCCAATGAGTCCGGCAACCGGCGATACATATTGAAACATAATCAGCTTATGGCCCTTCCCATGGGACCGGCCGCTTTTCTTAAAACCAAGCTATTTTCCACAAAAGCCAAACTCCGGCTGCTGGCCGAACCCTTTATCGGCAAATCAGCGGACGGCTATTACCAAAGCGTTTCCGAGTTTGTCCGCAGACGCCTGGGACGAGAGTTTCTCGATTACGCCATCAATCCCTTTGTTGCCGGCGTGTTTGCCGGAAATCCGGATTCGCTGAGCGTTCAATCCGCTTTTCCCAAACTCTACCGGCTTGAAACGCTCTACGGCGGGCTGATCAAGGGCATGATAAAGGGCGCAAAGGAACGGAAAGCAAGCGGTGAAACCTCCAAGCAAACCGCTCGCATGTTTTCCTTTCGCAGCGGCATGCAGACGCTTCCCGTCGCCATTGCCGGTAAATTGGGGGAAGCGGTTCGATATGGGTGCGACGTACGGGAAATCGTCCCGTTCAACCACCGGTTCAAGGTGCGATACCTTGAAAACCAACACGCGATGGAGATGGATACGGATATCGTATTATCGGCGATTCCGGCCTATCGGGCCGCAGCTATATTCGAACCGATGGATACCACCCTTAGCCGGCATCTTAACCAAATCTACTACCCGCCCGTGAAGGTTCTTTTTTTGGGATTTAAAAAAGCAGCCGTCAAAAGGGAGCTGGACGGGTTTGGTTTTCTGATACCGGAAAAGGAAAATAAAACCTTTCTGGGCGCCATCTGGACCTCCACGATTTTTGTCGGCCGGGCACCGGAAGAGGTTGCCGCCTTTACCTTGTTCGTCGGCGGTGCTCGATCGCCCCATCTTTTTGACACCGACGCGGATACGCTGTTCCACACAGTGTTAAATGAATTCAAGGAAATCATGAATATCGAGGAAGCACCTTTATTCGTTCGTGAGCGCATGTGGTCCAAGGCCATTCCTCAGTATACGCTCGGATATATCGAGCATGAGCGGTATTTTGAACGATTTGAAACCGAGCATCCCGGCATCTTTTTGAGCGGTAATTTTCGCGGGGGCATTTCGGTCGGCGATTGCGTCAAAAACTCGGAATCTGTTTATCAGCGGATAGTAAGAAAGGGGTCACTAATAAGCTGTCAACAATGAAAACTTGACACCCTAAAAAATAACCCGTCTCATGATATCATTTTTCCTTTTATGAATCCTTGTGATATACATATGCGCCGGGGAAAAGATCACCTTATGGTCAAAACCCGACAATATCCCATGCTGACTCGCTTAAGCTGAAACAAAGCGATGTTTTGTAAGTAATAGTGGAATTACCAGATGTTCTTTGGCGCACTATCAAAGGGCCACACATGAACAAAAACGAAATACTAACAAATTTGCAGCAATATAAAGAACGCAACAGCAGTGGATATCTTATTCGGCGGATCGGTATTTTTGGCTCCGTGGCAAGAGGATCTTCCACGATTCAAAGCGATGTCGATATCGTTGTTGAACTGGAACGGCAAGATTTGTTTGACCTGATCGGGATCAAACAGGATCTTGAAGAAAGGCTAAACTGCCCGGTGGATATCGTGAGCTATCGCCAAAAAATGAATCCCTTCTTGAAACGTCGAATCGACAATGAGGCGATTTATGTTTGATAGGGAACTGGCGCTTGAAATTTTAATCCAAATCCGCCAAGCGGCCCAAACAGTTTTAAGGAGGTCTGCGCCCATCAAATCACCTGAAGACTTCACAAGTTCCGATGCGGGTATGGAAAAACTGGACGCCATTTGTATGCAACTGATTGCCATTGGTGAGAGCTTAAAAAAGTTTGATGAAATAACGGACAATAAGTTCCTTCCCCGATATCCCCAAATAGAATGGAAAAAGGCCAAAGGGTTACGGGATATTATCAGCCACCACTATTTTGATGTGAACGCCGAAGCCATCTACAGCGTCTGTAAAGACAATATGAGTCTACTATCGGGAACGATCACCCAAATCATCAGAGACATCGAACACCAGAAATGAGACACCATTTTTTTTGGGGGGGGAGAGAAGAAAAAAAGAAGGGGATCAAAAAAAAGATAATGAGTTTGGCTCAGAAGTCGCAACAAAAGGAATAAGCTGTCAACAATGAAGACTTGACCCCTACCATCCTTTCAACCCTTAAAAGGAGTTTTATCCGTCAATGTTTCAGGGAATCACGGGTGATATTCTTCAGCGGCATTCATGCGGTGACAGAGAAGGCGCTTATCAGCAGGTTGAGGTTGATTTCATTTTGCTTCATGACCCTGCCTGCGCGCTGCTTCTAAAGGAGTTCACAGCGCTCGGCCAACCGTTTTTTGATAAAAACAAGGTCCTCATCACCGTGGATCATTTCGCGCCGCCCGCGAGCGTGGAAAGAGCCAACATGGTCAAAGACGTCCTTTCGTTTGTGCGAATGGAAAAACTTCCCAACGCGCCCGTATATCAGGGCATCTGTCATCAGCTCCTGGTGGAGGGGCCATGGGCCAGCCCCGGGAAACTGATTCTCGGCGCGGATTCCCACACCACCACCGCCGGCGCCGTGGGATGTTTTGCCACGGGCATGGGCTCTACGGATATCCTCTATGCATTGGTCACCGGAAAAACCTGGCTGTCTCCCCCCAGGGCCGTTCATATTCTTCTGAACGGAAAGTTTCCCGCTTATGGAATGGGAAAAGACCTTATCTTGACCCTCCTGGGACACCATGGAGAAGACGGGTTTATCCACAAGGCATTGGAATTTTGTGATTCACAAGGTGCCATGGCGATGGATGACCGATTCGCCATCTGCAACATGGTGGTGGAAGGCGGCGCCAAAAACGGCCTTTTCATTCCGGATGATATCACAGCCGCCTACCTGTCGGAGACCGGTTTTGATCTATCGGAGACCTATAAACCACCGCCAAACCAAACGCTGGGTTATGAAAAACGGCTGAAGATGGATCTTTCCGCCATCACCCCCAAAGTGGCGTGCCCGCACAGCCCGGCCCATGTGATCGATGCCGCCGAGGCGGCAAACGAAACCATCGACCAGGTATTTATCGGCTCCTGCACCGGCGGCAGGCTCACGGATCTGGCGGCGGCAGCGCAAATTTTAAAGGGCAAGCGCATTCACTCAAATGTACGGCTGTTGATTATTCCGGCATCCATCTCCATCTATCAACAAGCCATTGAAAGCGGCATTCTTCAAACGCTGTTGGCAGCGGGCGGCACCATCATGAACCCGAGCTGCGGCCCTTGCGGCGGTATCGACAAGGGAATTCTCGGTGCCGGTGAAACATGCCTCAGCACCTCCAACCGTAATTTCAGGGGCAGAATGGGCGATCCGAACTCCCGTGTTTTTTTATCTTCCCCGCTGTCGGCGGCCGCCAGCGCATTGACCGGCAAGATTACCGATCCCAGGGAGGTAATGGCTTAATGACGATGCTTCTTCCCTTTACCGCAACCGTTTGGAAACTTGAGGATAACGTCAACACGGATCTTCTTCACCCGCCGGATTACTTCAGTTTAAATGATGCGCGCATGAAAGCCGGCGTTCACGAAGGCATGAAACGGTTGCAGTCCGCCGTTTCGGCGCATCTTTCGCATGATGCTCTGGTCATCGTGGCCGGCCGCAATTTCGGATGCGGATCAAGCAGGGAAACCGCCGTGCGCGCCCTTCGCGCGGTGGGGGTAAAAGCCGTGGTGGCCCGGTCTTTCGGCCGAATCTTTTTTCGAAGCCTGGTCAACCTCGGTATGCCGCCGCTTATCTGCCATGATTTTCCGGATCACATCAACGACGGCGACGCGGTTACGATTGATTTTGCGCAAGGGCACATCACCTGTGACGGCGAACCACCGTGGTCCATTGAGCCCTTGGATGCGCATGTCCAAAAAGTGATCCTCTGCGGCGGATTGATTCATTATTTAAAAAAAGAACAGATGACCGGTAGCCAGTTATGACCTACGATTATGATGTCATTGTTATCGGCGGCGGGCCGGCAGGACTCAGCGCGGCCATTCGAACGCGGTGGATCAAGCAATACAAGGCCGTACCCTGCAGCACGCTGGTCATTGAAGCCGCTCATATCGGCGGGCTCGCCGGTTGGCGGGGGTGTCAGTTCGCAGGGCCTTCCTGGCAGTTGGACCGAGAAGAGATTCTCAACCGTTTTCAATCGGATATTCACGGCCTGAATATTCCGGTTCACCGGGGACGGGTTGAAAAAATTGAAACCTCCGGTCCGATCAAAACGGTGCACACAACGGAGGGCGCAACCTTTCGCGCCCTTTGCGTGATCATCGCCACGGGGATCAAATCCCTGGTCAATGAGCGGGATTTTCTGGGCCGTGGTCTTGAGGTTACCAACATGGGCTATGAGGCCATTGTTGAAAAGGTCGGCGAATTTTGCAGACGGCCCGGCGCCAAGCGGCTGGCCGTCGTGGGAAGTTCCAAATTATCCAATTTGATGCCGCTGATCCGTAAAACCACGCCGCCGGGCGTGGAAATGGTGTTTATCATGGAGGAAAACGGCATTTGTGAGGGGGATGTGATTCGGGGGTGGGTCGAACAATACTTCGGCAACACGCGGATAGAAGGGCTAAAGTTAAAAACCGGTACCGGATCGGTGCGCCTTGATTGCGATGCGGTGCTGCTGGACTTCAACTCCTATGAGCTTGCACCCGCCTGCCGCATTTCAATGGATAACCGCCCTGCCCCGTTCTCCTTTATTCCGGTAGATGCGGACATGTTGACGCAAACCCCCGGCATTCTGGCAGCCGGAGATATCACGCAAGGCGCTTATAACAGTTTTTCCAGGGCCGTCTCTCAGGGTATTACAGCGGGTTTAAGCGCATACCGGTACGTGTTTGAAAAAAAATTCAATCGACCTCCCCCGCTGTTTGCCTATCGCCCCACGGATTTTATTCTTCACGCGGATTTCAAAGAGCTGCCGGCGTTAAAGGCAACCATGAAGCCGGTTGTCCTGTGCCGTGAAACAGAAATCAAAGATGAGCTGACCGATGATGTCGAGGACCTTGCGGGGCTTTTTGACGGAAGGCATTCCATGGAACGGATTTCAGAAATAACGGGCCGAAGCCTTTCGAAAATCATGGCACTGGCGACCGCCTTAGTGGAAAAAAAGAGGATGACCGTGCATGTCGAAATAGATGGCTGATCCGCCTTCGCCGGGTTAGAAAATCAACAGGGCTCAATGGTACCCAATCCGAGCCAATTGACACTGCATGCCGGGCCGTCATCGATTTCTTCATTTTCTACATACGTGGTCAACACCTTTTCCATGAGGGCCAGCGGCTCTTCCTGTCTTGTTTTTGCCAACTGCTCATAACGGTTCCAAATTTCTTTTGGCATATTCAGACTGATTTTCTCTGACATTTTCTTCCTCCCTTTATACTTCCCGCCCGATGCAGCGACCACTCGAACAGCGGTCTCGGGCACTTCCTTGACATGCACGGTACAATTTGAATCAAGCATACCGTACGACACCGAAAAGAGTCAAGCAGGAAGACCGCAGTGCAACACGATGAATTTGTTCTAACCCCTGTTGGGGCTGAGCGATATCACCCGCGGCAATAACAGTCGAGACGATGGACTGGGCCTACTGCCAAAGGGGCTGCATAATCCAGCCCAGGGTTGCGGCGTATGCCGCTACCCTGGGAAAGCAAGATGCCAACCCATTTATAAACAACCCCGGAGGGGTTGTGTCAAGGCATTAGGAAGGACAATTTCCATGGGATTGACACAACCCCTTCGGGGTAAGTGGGTAGGGTTCGACCCGATTCCCCAGGGTAGCGGCATATGCCGCAACCCTGGGCTAGTGGACAAAGCCCCTTCGGGGCATGGGAATGAGATCGGAAGCATACATAATATACTGAATTTTATTACGATTTATATCAGAACAAAATAACCGTGCCGCAGCGCGCAGGGCAACCGCAAATCTCTCCGTAGGCACGTCTATTTTGCCATGAGATGAACAACCGCCTGCTCCAGCCCGTCAATTGAGAGTTCGAACATCGGGAAAATATTTCGAATGACATTGATGGTATAGCCGCCCCCCCAAACGCGTTTGGACATGGGGTTTAACCATACGGCATGGGAGAAAGTTGTCGCCAACAGTTTCAGTTGCTCAAGGCTTGGCCTTCCGCTTCGCTCATCCACCATAATCGACCCATCACTGGCCATCAGTTCATAGGGCGCCATACTGGCATCCCCGACGATAATCAGCCGCGTTTCGGGGTCCTGGCGAATCAAGGTGGAGATGGTTACCCCTTGCTTATATCGGGAGGGATCTCTCCAGAGAACATCATAAATGGTATTGTGGAAAAAATAAGTCTTAATGTCCTTGAACTGATTGCGGGCATAATCAAAAAGTGTTTGCACGACGGGAATGTACGGGTCCATGGACCAGCCGCCATTATCAATGGCCAGAATGACCCGCAGCTTATCCTTCAAGGCTCTTTTAAAAACGATTTCGATTTCGCCGGCGTTTCGCATGGTTCGGTAAATGGTGGCATCCACATCCACGGTATCTTCCGGACCCGCGGGCATCATATTCCGAAGCCGCTTCAACGCTTCACCCACCATGGCTTGCGTCAAAGGGCCCTGCAGGGAGTAATCCCTGTAGCGGCGGTCCATTGCCACCTTAACAGCGGACTTTCCTCTTGAAACCCCGCCGACGCGCATGCCGCCGGGATGATATCCGGAATGCCCCACCGGAGACGTGCCACCCGTGCCGATCCATTTATGCCCGCCATCATGGCGGCCATCCTGCTCCTTGAGCCGATCCAGGAAATATTGCATCAATTCCTCGGGCGTCATGGATTCAACTTGTTTTGCATCAAGGCCTAACGCATCGGCGACCTTCTTGGGGTCCGCCAGCCAGTTGGCCAGCATGCCGCGAAGCAATTCGTCCAGCTCAATTCCCTTATGTTCCGGCAGGTCCGCCCCATGAAAAGAATGCGCAAATACCTGGTCAAAGGAATCAAAATAGCGTTCACTCTTTACCAGCGTGGTCCGGGCGGCAATATATAAATCATCGAGAGAGGAAACCAACCCCAGAGACAACGCCTGATGAAATTTCAAAAACGCCGTGGGACTCACCGGAACGCCGGCATCTCTTAATGTGAAAAAGAAGTTATTAAACACGCTCGTTATCTCCGCCGGCCCATGGCGCCGAGTTCTCCGGCCACGTTCTTTGCGTGCTCGTAATCGAGACTCTTTTTAAACAGCACCCCCAAATAAGGGGCATTGCCGGGCGTCAACCGGGCCGGGTTGTATTCTTCGTCGGCCATGATCGCCCGAACCCAATTAATGAGTTCCCTTGTGGCGGGTTTTTTCTCAATGGCGTTGAGCCGGCGCAATTCATAAAAAACGCCGATCGCCTTTTCCATCAGGACCGCGTCGATCGCGGGAAAATGAACCTGAACGATTTTACGCATCATTTCCGCATCCGGAAAGGCGATGTGATGAAAATTACATCGGCCCAAAAAAGGATCGGATAAATCCTTTTTGGCGTTGGAGGTGATGATGATGACCGGCCGGTTCCTGGCCTGTATGGTTTTATCGATCTCCGTAATGTCAAAGGTCATTTGATCCAGCACATCCAGCATATCGTCCTGAAAATCGGTATCCGCCTTGTCGATTTCATCGATAAGCAACACCGTCTTTTTATCCGCGGTAAATGCCTGGCCGATTTTACCCATTCGAATGTATTCCTCAATGTTGCTGACATCCCGATTGGAGTCTCCAAAACGGCTATCGTTAAGACGCGTCAACGTATCGTATTGATAGAGCGCTTCCACCAGCTTCATACTCGATTTTACATTCAGAACAATCAGCGGCATCCCGAGACTTTCCGCGATGGCGTACGCCAGCATGGTTTTTCCGGTTCCAGGTTCCCCCTTTAGCAGTAGCGGCATCTCAAGCGCCATTGAAATATTGACGATTCGCGCCAGTTCATCGTCCAGCACATATCGGGTCGCCCCCTTAAATTTCGGTATCGCGTTATCGATGGTCATGGTGTCCTCTTAATAAAGTTTTAAAAATCATACTGTTAAATCGATTATTGAATAACAATTATGAAGTTATAATATGTTGCGTATCATGTCGAAAACTTAGATTTATTCCGAAATGTTACTTTAGATCCTAAACCGCTGAAAAAGTCAAGCTTCGGCCGGCATTGAAAAAATCCTCAGCCCGATGCACACCGATTCCGGCAGTTCAAAATGCGAGCCGATCTGCGCCACACCCCGAACGGGCGGTTGATTATTTTTGCGGGATATGCAAGAAGTTTTCATGAAATTCAGTCTTTCGGCCCCCCTTGTTTGGAGACGATACCAATGGAAATTATTCCGAATCTATGGCAGGTAGGCGGATCCGGATTCACCGCAGTCGAGGATGCAGCCATTTATCTGGTGCGCCTCGGAGACCAGGCTTTTTTGGTGGATGCGGGTTGCGGGTTCGGTCATGGCAAATTAATTCAAAATATCGCTGCGGTCCTGCCGCGCCATGTGGAAATCGTCTATCTTTTTCTCACCCATTGCCATTTTGACCATACGGGCGGCGCCGGCGCCGTCAAGACGGAATACGGTTGCGGCCTGGTTGCGCATGAAAAGGACGCGGTTTTTCTTGAAAACGCAAACAATAAAGTCACCGCAGCCGCTTGGTATGGCGCGCAACTGACTCCGGTGATGATTGATATTAAAATTCAAAAGGAAGAAGACTCGATGCGCGTCGGGGACGGCAAAGTTTTCCTGTACCACTGCCCCGGCCATTCCCCCGGTTCCATGGTTTACCTAGTGTGTCTCGGAGAGACACGGGTGCTATTCGGCCAGGACGTCCATGGCCCCCTGGACCCGATGCTACTGTCCAACCGGGACGACTACATGCGCTCGTTAAAACGGATGAGAGATTTAGAAGCGGACATTCTCTGTGAAGGGCATTTCGGTGTCTATCGCGGGAAAAAGGCCGTTCGACGATTCATTGAGTCATATCTACGTACGGCATAGGGAAAAAGGGGCTCAAGATGAACAAACAGAAAATCATTGATCATATTGTCGATTGGTTGTCAACCTATTGCCGCCAATCGGGCATGAACGGATTTGCCGTTGGCGTATCCGGCGGCATCGATTCAGCGCTTACTTCCGCGCTGTGCGCCAAAACGGGCACCACCGTGCTTGCCTTTAACCTTCCGATCTATCAGGCACCGGAACAGGTCGCCTTATCCACCGCGCATATTCGATGGCTGGAAACGCATTTCAGCAACGTCAAAGGCGTGGCCGTTGATTTGACATCGGCCTTTCAAGCCCTTGAAAACACAATCCCTTTGGATATACAAGATGGTCTGACCATGGCCAATACGCGCTCAAGACTGAGAATGCTGACGCTTTACGCCTTTGCCTCTCATCATCGGTTGCTGGTGGCCGGCACCGGAAATAAAATTGAAGATTTCGGGGTCGGCTTCTATACCAAATACGGCGATGGCGGCGTGGACCTCTCACCGATCGCCGATCTGTTCAAAACCGAAGTTTATTTATTGGCCGAATTTCTGGGAATATTCGAAGATATTCTGAACGCGCCACCCACCGACGGCCTCTGGGACGACAAACGGACGGATGAAAGCCAACTGGGTGCCTCTTACGCTGAACTTGAATGGGCCATGACGCATGAATCCGGGGCAGAAATGAACCCGTCCCTTAACGACCGGCAACGGGAAGTGCTTGCCATCTACCGGCGGTTTCGCCAGGCAAACCGTCATAAAATGGAGCCCATTCCGGTATGCTGCATTCCGGATTCTCTTCGAAAGGAGAATGCAAGGGAAATCTGAACGGCCGATTCCCGATGGCGTTCGCGGGGGTGAGAGCGCCACCGTCAAAATGGGTTAGTCTCTCGGCATTTTGGATAAAACCATCTTTTCCAGATAGGCGATGACCGGCTCACCCTCGATGGGTGCCGGCTCCAGCCCCTGATGCACCCGGCGGAACCATTCCATTTCCTCGGTATCCCGGCTGTTGATTTGCTTTTCAATCAACTTCAGGGTGTTCGCCAATGGGTCATAAACCAGCACGGGGCCGCATAACACGTCTCCTGAAGGCTTAAGAACCACTTTTGCCAGGATGATCTGATGGGGTAACACCTGAAAAGGCTTCGGCGGCGATGAAAACCCCACCAGTTCGGCAAACATCGCCAGGCATTCCTTCACGCCGTCCGGCTCAAAGTCCGCCAGCGCCGCCATGCCGTCCTTCGCAATCGATTCAATGTCCGGTTTCGTATATGTCAGATCAAGCGTTTCCAAGCACATCTGGTGAATCGTTTCCAGCGATCCTTCTTTCTTGGAAACGATCACGTTCTTATCATTTAAAATCTTGATGGCATTTCGAATGCTTACCATTTCCTTTATGGTCGGACTCTTGCGCATGGCCACATCTTCAACCGTGGTGTTATAGAACGCCAATTCGTTGTCCAACACCAGAACCATGGGTTCCTTTGCCGCCGAATCGAGAAGATACAACTCAAGATCCCTCACCATTTCTTTTTTCATCGGACTGAGCGACAACAGCTCCCGCATGCGTTCCGTATCCAGACGACGATCACCATCCGCCGGCCCGATGGACAACCTGATTTGATCCGTTAACGCATCGATCTTAATCTTTTTGAGCAGATTTTCCTTAAATGACATACGGCCTCCACCCGATTGAGTTGTTTTGGCTTATTGTGAGCACATCCGGCTGTTTTAGCAAGAAATTTTTGCAGCACCAGCCACGCTGTATCCCTGTTCGAGGGGGTCATGAGCGGCCGATGAATCGAAATTTTTTAAAAAAACGGTAAACCTTTTTCAAATCAAAACGTCTAATAGAGCAAAACACGAGGTTCACGAACCATCAATAAAGAAAGGTACAGAAATGAAAAAATACGGGTTAAAAATACTCCTGATCGCCATCGGCATCGCGTTTGGCTGCGCGGGCACCGGTTGGACTCAGGATCGATATGACCGGCGGCAGGACAGATCGCACAGAAATAGTTATGATTACAGGCAGAACGAGCACAATCGGTACAATGACTACCGGCATGACGATCATAAACGGTACAATCATTACAGACAGAACGATCGTAACCGGTATTATAATAATTACAGGCATGATAATTATAAACGCTATCACCATTACCGGCACAACGATTGTAGCCCGTATTGCTATCGTCGGCATAACACTTACGATCGGAACGTGCTTCTTTTCGGGTTTTTGCCGCCTCTGCCGCCACCGCCGCCCTTTTTATGGCCTTTTATCAGGGGGCATTAGCCGTGGAACGGCCGGCTTTCCGATCACCGGACGGGAGGCATATAATGCCGCCCATCCGGTATCATCGAATGGACAAGGCGGGGCTTTCGTGCCTTCAGGTTTCGGACGACAACAGAATATGATATAGGGTTCGATAATAAGCGGCAATAGGTTCCAAATGTGCACCATTCCGCTTTTAACCATGCACGGATGCCCGGAAAAAAAAGATGTCGCCAAAAAATGCCGGAAATACCGGCCATGCAACCGCGGAAAACAGCCGCTCGGCAGGAACGGATTCGGAGGATACCGATCCGGAATTTACGGATCACCAGTTGGTGCGCCGAATCAAAAGCGGCGAATCATGGGCTTCCGAACGCCTGATGCGCCGATATTATTCAAAAGCCAGGGCGCTGGCGTTTCAGATGTGTGATAGAAACGCGGATGAAGCCGAAGACCTGACCCAGCAGGCCTTTTTAAACGCGCTGGGCGGTATCGGTAAATTTCAGGAAAATGCGTCATTTAAGACTTGGTTCTACCGCATCCTTATTAACACTTGCCGTGATATGAGGCGACGGCGACGACGCTGGCTGGGCGTGTTTGCCCCTGTTTTTTCAAGGGGGGAAAACGGTGAGGAAACCCCCTTTTCACCGGAAGCGGTTCCCGATGAAACAGAGACGGGAAATCCGGATTCGGTATACCGTCATAACCATATGAACCAGGATATTCAGCAGGCGCTTGAATCCCTTCCCGAGCAACAACGGATGGTGTTCCAGCTTAAAGTGGTTCAGGAACTGAGCATTCCCGAAATTTCAGAAATTCTGACATTGGCGCCGGGAACGATCAAAAGCCATCTTTTCAGGGCAACGAAAACCATGCGCAACGCGTTGGCCGAATGGGCAGGGAGGTAAATAACGATGACACTATGCCCCGAATACGAAACATTATTTTGGTCGGATATTCACGGCGTGCTTGATCCATCGGAACGCGACGTCTGGGAAAAGCATCTTTCGATCTGCCCAGCGTGCCGTCACGCAAAGATCACGGCGGCTCAGGAGCTCGGCATCATCAAAGAAGCCATTGTGCCGTCCCCCCTTTCTGGAAAAGCGCTCAACGCCGCCATTCACCGCATTGAAAACCGTATGGGGAAAAAGAGACTTTCAGCGAAAACCGAACACGCCGCAGAAAAACGGCGTTGGTTTCACCCCGCCCTATGGGTTCCGGTCGCCACCGGTGTCTGTCTGGTTATTTTTTCCATCGTGGTTTTTAATCTGAATCCAAAAGCGGTCGTACCGGAGCCCGTAGCGGCCGTCTCGGTATTCACCATTCACGACGAGATTCAGAAGGAAGATATGGAGGTCATCAGCAATCTGGAGTTGCTGACGGAATTTGAATCCATTCAGAAGATTGTGCAGGCGGTTGATCATGCGAAGGAAACGAAGCCTTCGTCCACCCGACCGGAGCCGCTTCAGGGAAAAAGGTTTGGCGGGGGTAAGGTAATCTATGGTTAATTACGCCAATGCCTGCAAAAAAGCAATCACGCATGTGCCGGTCGTTATGTTTATTTTTTTCTGTTTCGCGGTCCAGGCAACGGGAACCGCTTATAGCGGCTTACCGGCGGATTCAAAGAACCTTGGATACCGATGGGCGGATAGAAGGTACGCGACAGTTCCTGCGATCATGAGTACCCAACCTAAACCGGCAAAGCCGGAAGCTGGAATGCTGGGATGCTGGGATGCCGGGCAGCCAACAACCTTCTCCAATGATACACGCTTTTTCGTACATGTTTCTGATAAAGGGCCTATGCTGGCGAAGAAAGGGCGCGGATCGGACCGGGAAAATAAGTTGGAAGACAAATACAAACAGTGGCAAAATCTCTCCCCGGCCGAGAAAAACCAACTGCGCAACCGAATGAAGCAATATCGGCAAATGTCGCCACAGGAACAAGAGCAGTATCAACGCCGATCCCGCCAATGGAACCAGCTCTCACCCGAAGAACGCAGCCGCATTCAACAAAACCTTCGGCGCTGGGAAGAGCTTTCCCCGGCGGAGCAAAATGCCATTCGCCAACGATTTCGCGATTAACTCATAACTCAGGAGTCTCTTACATGAGCAAAGACAGGGTCACAAAAAAAGTGTTCGTTTTCTTTATTTGCCTGATGATTGTAATTTCATCCTGCACCTATAAAGACCGGGTTCAGCCGATACCGCTCGCCGGGGCGAATCAAAATGCCCTGAACGTCAATGGGTTATATGTGTCCGCGGTTGCGTATGTTGATGAAAAAGCGGCCGAAAAAGCCTTTGGGTTCAATATTCGCCAAGCGGGACTCCTCCCGATTCAGGTATCGTTTCAAAATGAGGGGGCGCAAAGCGTTGAGGTGATTTCCGAACAAACCTTTTTACTGGATTCCAAAAATCAGGCCTGGCCGATCAATACTCAGGAGAGAACCTATCAACGGATTGAAAAGCACACCGACGTTGGAGAAACCGTTGCCGGCGCCGGCAAACCCGCCCTGCTGCTGGGAGCGGCCGGTGCGGTGGCCGGTTTGGCCATCGGCATCATCACCGGTGAAAACATCGGCGAAGCAGTGGGAAAAGGCGCGGTCATCGGGGCAACCGCCGGTGTGTTGGGCGGCGGGGCAAGCGGCTATTCAAAAGCGGAAGGAAAAATTCGAAACGATTTGAGATCCAAAACACTCACCAGCAGCCTGATCGGACCCAATCAGATTGCTTATGGGTTTCTCTTTTTTCCCGGATTCCCCGAGGAAGCGCAGGACGCCAAATTGTTGAAACTGACGCTCGGCTTTGATGAAGGGATGCAGACGGTAAACCTCAATTTAAATACGGCACCATGAGGAAGCGAAACGGCACCTTTGCTGAAACCATTGATCAAAGATCGGTGAACAGGTCGTATAAACTTCCGTCTTTAAGATTCACATAGCCTTTTTCGGAGATTTTCAGATAGGGAATCGCCGAAGCGGTAAGGGTGCTCAGGGTTAATACCGGGTCCGAAAAGGGCACCCCGAACGCCTTTGCCGTTTCGTTGATGGTTTTGATTCCGACGGCGATTTCGGGCATAGGCGCTTCCGATAAATACCCGAATACCGGCATCGCCAACTCGGTAACCATTCGGCCATCCGCAAACAACACCACCCCCCCTTGCATTTGCGCGATTCTGTTGATGGCCAATGCCATGTCCGATTCGTTCGTCCCCACTACGAGAAGATCCGACGAATCCCAAGTGGTGCTGGCAGCCAGCGCCCCGGTTTTAAGGCCGAAGCCCAGAATCAGCCCGGTGAACATTTTTCCGGGAATACGGCCTCTGTCGATGGCTGCGACCTTCAACAAATCCCGGTCGGTTGAAATATGAATTTCTCCATCGTCCACGGGCAAGGTCATTATTTTTTCCACCGTTACCAGGTCCGTCCGCATTTCGATCGCTCGAACGGTTGCTTCCGGTTTCATCGGTGACGGGGATCGAATGCTAAAATCGGCCGGCACCAGCGTCTTGGGCAGCTGAACGCTGTTTCTGCTGTGTTGAGAGTAGTCATGTTTTCTCGGTGGAACGGTCACCCGGCCGTTTCGAGCGACGACTTTACCGCAACTGACAACCCATTCCGGTAAAAATGTATCAAGATCCGGCAAAACCAGCATATCCGCGTACCGGCCGGGCGCAATACCACCAACGAGGTGATCGATTAGAAAATGCTCCGCCACATTGATCGTGGTCATCTGAATGGCCGTAATCGGATCAAATCCATAGGCGACTGCTTGCCGAACGACATTTTCCATATATCCGTTTTTTATCAAATCTCCGGGAGCGATACCGTCGGTGACAAGGATCAAGCGGCGAAGGTCGACCTTTTTGTCTTTTATTTCCGAAATGGCTTTTAAATCCTGTCGACTGCTGCCCTCTCTGGCCATGACGTAAATGCCCATGCGCAGCCGTTCTATCGCTTCTTCCGCGCTGATGGGCTCATGGCAGGAGGTAACACCGCAAGCCGTATAGGCCGCAAGCTTGTGGTCCCTGGCTCCAGCGGAATGCCCCTCAATGACCTTGCCCCTTTGAAGTGTCTGCTCGAATTCCCAGAGATACACCTCTGGCAACTGCAGTATTCCCTGCCAGTAGGATTCGCCAAGGCCGAGGACATCGTGCCTGTCCAGCAGGGATTGCAACTCCTCGGTCCGGATTACCTGAGATTTTTCAGACGTGAACACCAGGGCCGGCGCCGTGGCAAATATTTTGATCGGCTGATTCTGGAACGAAGAAAGACAATCCCGTACCCCCGCGATACCGCTGGCCGGATAGGATCCATTGACTTCAGAGATAATCGTGGTGGTGCCGCCCGGAATCGCATGCTTCAGGAATTCATCAATGCTGAAATTCCAAGCCAAATGGGTGTGACCGTCAATAAAGCCAGGGACGAGAAATTTGCCTTGGGCATCAATGCATTGCGTTTCCGGGCCGATCATTGCCGTTGGCGCCTTTCCCACATAGGCAATCCATCCGTCTTTTACACCGACGCCATAATCATCCAGTATTTCGGCTGTATAGACATTAATTAACTTCGCATTGACAATCACAAGATCAGCAGGCGACCTTCCCAGCGCCACATTCATCAATAATCGGGAGTTTCGGTTTTTTACCGCATCAATGGGGCCAAATCCATTCATATAATAAACGCCTTCGTGTCGAGAGGATGCCTATTTTATCTCATACGGTTGTCAACTCGTTTCGATACGTCTTTTTATATACATGAACTGCGGATCTTCGAAAAGCACTTTCCCGAAATCCGCCGTGGTAAGGCGCAACGGCGCACTGAAAACACGGCGGCCAGCGTTCCGGCAGATTGACTGTTGTAATAGCCTCTGTTTTGCTGTACAAAAAAAGAGGTTTTCATATCACCGACAAAGAGGGAAAAATGCCACTGACGCCTTTAATGGAAAAGAGATTGAGAGCAGCCTTTCACGCCAAACGCATCGCCGTTGTGGGCGCATCAGAGGACCAGCTTTCTATTGGAATGGGTCCCGTCTATAACCTGATTACTTATGGTTTCAAGGGTGAGGTCCTTCCGGTCAATCCGAAACACGATAAGATACTTGGGCAAAAATGCTACCCCGACCTGGAATCCATCCATCCGCCTCCGGACCTGGCCATCCTGGTGTTAAACGAACGGCTTGCGGTGGATATGACGGAACGCGCGGCAAAACATGGTGTCGGCGCCGTCACCATCGTGGCGGGAGGCTTCGGTGAGGTGCGCGCTGGGGGCGGAGTCCTTCATGAACGGCTAAAAGAAATCGCTTTTAGATATGAACTGCCCGTTATCGGACCCAACACGCTCGGTTTTTGCGCACTCAACCAGGGGCAAAACGGCGTATTCAGCCATTTTACATCCGATCGTGGCAACATCGCCATTATTTCACAAAGCGGCGGCGTCGGAATGACGATCGCATTCCGCCTTCAAGACATGTTCTGTGAGCCGGGCTACTTCGTCGGGGTCGGCAACCAGGTGGTCCTGAATTTTGCCGACTACCTGCAAATTTTAAGGGACGCGCCCGACATTCACGCTTTTGCGCTGTTTGTGGAAGGTGTGGAAGACCCCCGGTCTTTATATGAGGCATTGAGGGCCACCGCCCTGAAGAAGCCGCTCGTTGTCTACAAAGCCGGAAAAAATGAAGGGGTGTCAAAGGCAACCGCAACGCATACCGGCAGCCTTACCGGCGAATATCGGCTCTACAAGGCCATGTTCAAGCAGGCCGGCGCCCTGGAGGTGAATTCCACCCATGAGGCGGCGGTCGCGGCCAAGGCCCTCAGCATGGTAGGGGTTCCGGCAGGCAACCGGCTATGCGCCTTTACTTACACCGCAGGACCTTGTATCGTGGCCATGGACCGGCTGCTGGAAAAGGGGTGGGAATTGCCGGACCTGACTGACCGGGCCAGAAGCAAGGTGAGGTCCGTTATCGGCGAAAAAATTCCCGTCGACCTGCAAAACCCCGTGGACCTGACCGGCCCCGGTTCGTTGCCGAAATTTTATAGCAGTGTGTTTGAAACCGTTCTAAACGAAGATTACGACGCTTACCTGCTGGTTTATGCTTACAGCGCGCACACGCGGGTACCGTCCGTCGAACTTGTCTCCCTGATCAAACAACATTCCGGTAAAAGTGTCGTGCTCGTCCTTATGGGAAAATATTTTGAGACCGCGCCCTACCTGAAGGAACTCACCGCAAAAGGCGTCTGTGTGTTTTCAACCCCGGAGGACGGCGCAGTCGCCCTGAACGCGCTGCTTTCGCGCAGCCATTTTTTAAAGAGGATCAGCGCCGATGATCATGCCTGAACACGAAGCCAATAGATTGCTGACAAACGCCGGCGTTCCCGTCATTCGCCTGGCGATAGTCGACAACATGGCGCACGCCGCTCAAATTGCCATGGAAATGAGCTATCCGGTTGCGCTTAAATTCTCATCGGCCGCCTTTGTCCATAAATCGGAAGTGGGCGGCGTACACCTGAACCTTTTTACCGACGCGGATTTGGGAAGCGCTTTCGGCAGGCTCTGTGATCTGAGGGAAAAGCTCGACCCCGAGGCAAAAATCATTATGGAACCCATGCTCTCCGGTGGCGCGGAGCTTTTTATCGGTTTTCAGCGGCACTCTCAGTTCGGGCCGGTCCTGAGTGCGGGGCTGGGGGGAACCCTGCTGGAACTGGTCGATGATGTGTCCTTTCGGCTGCTGCCAGCCACAAAGGCCGATTTTCACGAAATGCTTGATGACTTAACTTCGTGGCCAAAATTAAAGAAGGGGTTTCGAAACCTGCCTGCTGTTGATGAGGCACAGGTGGTCAGTGTCATGGAGAAAGTCGCAACCTTTGCGATTTCCAGGCAAGACCTTCTCGAACTCGACCTCAATCCCGTATTGGTGAAGCCCGAAGGCCTTATCGCGGTTGATGCGCGCATGGTATTATCCTGAAGAGCGGCAAAGCCGAAAGCTGGGCGGAACGGGTCAACCATGCCGCTTCGGCCTGAAGAATGCTCCCGGCCAAGCAGAAAGATCATTGAAGGATAACTACTTTCCCCGTGCACTGAAGTTAAAAACGCTTTTGAGTCTGATGCTGATAAGCTTGCTGTTAACGGCGAAGGCGAATCAGCGGGCCGGAAGGTAACCCCGATAGGACACCGGTTTCAAACGCCTTCATCAATACCCTTTCCGAGCAGGAGCGGACCTGGCTGCGCGACCATCCCGTCATTCGCGTGGTTCAGTATCCGGGGTGGCCGCCGGGTGAATTGCCCGAAGCACGGCGTCAAACAGATTGATTCCATGCTGGGCGAGAACGCGTGCGATATCGGAAAACAACTGGCTCCATCAAGTCCTCCAACGTGTTGAGGACTACATACTATATCGCTTTTTTCTGATGCCAGCTTTTTTTCCGATTTCCGAAGATAATTTTTCAAAGAGCTAACCTGTTACAAATTTGATATTAATCCGATATCATATTCACATAATCAAGCACCGCTTTAAACAGAGAGGCGCTGTGGCTTAACTGTTGGTATGCCTCCGGTCTGGTAATGAGCCGGTTTTCGGATTCAAGCCGGTAACCAAGCGCAATTGAAATGTTGGCTATTCGCGCAATTTCTTTGATCAGGTCTTTTTCCGAATCAATTTTGACGGGATAGATGGTGATGTTGCCGACGAGGCTGTCCAGCCCTTCCTCATTTACCCACTTTTCCATTTTCCGGTGAAATTTTTTGTTAAACGCCGAATAAAAAACATTGTGCATGGGCATGCTCAAATCACCAATATAATGCGCACAAAATGCCAAATGGTATTCGCCGTATTTTTCTTTTTTTCTCATTTCAACATAATCGCGCACTGCGTGAACAATGGCGCCATAAAGATGCCCGTCCCGATCTTGCTGGTTATACCGCTTCATCTGAGCTTCTATGATCGGCGGTGTGATCACGGCGTGCCTTGAATTATTGACGTAATGATTGCTCCCCTCGATCTTGCCGGCCTTTATTTTGATCATGTCGGCGCCGGCGGCATTAAACCATTTATAATATCCGGCGGCTTTGGCGATGGCCAAATGCGTTTCATCGTTCCAGGCGCTTGAATTTTCCGGGGAACCGAGCATGAAAAAAAACAAAATAATAATGACGATAGGCAAATGACAGTATTTCATATTCATTGAAAAAAAATCCTCCGTCACGTTAAACGTATACCTTCTGCCCTACCCCATTCAACACATCCAAGCGCCATGCGATAGGCGGTGGGTGAACGGATAAGGACTCATTGTGATTATATAAGAATAGGCGCCATTGCAATAGTCACCATGCCCCGGCAACGCTGTGCACTTGCATGGCACTCATTTTTTGCGGAAACCCGTTTTTGCGCTGGATCGGAACACGGCATGCATGGAACCATACGGAATATTGACATCCAACCCCCGGTGCACTATGACACGCATCATATTTCTTTCAGCGCAACACCGGAACTTCGGGCCGGTTGCACCAGCGATCGATGGAACCAGATCATGATCAGTATTGAAAATTTATCCAAAGGGTTTGCGGGCCATATGCTTTTCGACAAGGCCGGCTTTCAGATCAATTCGCGGGAGCGGGTTGGCCTGGTGGGCCGAAACGGGCATGGAAAAACCACCCTCTTTAGAATCATCACCGGCCTCGAAGAGCCAGATGAAGGGGTGATTCACATCCCCAAAAATTACCGGATCGGCCATGTGCTTCAGCACCTGAGATTCACCAAGCCCACCGTGCTTGAAGAAGGCATGACCGGGCTGCCGGAAGCCGCATCGGATCAGGCATGGAAAGTGGAAAAAATACTGGCGGGCCTCGGGTTTTCTTTATTGGACATGACCCGGCACCCATCTGAATTTTCAGGCGGCTTTCAGGTAAGATTGAATCTGGCCAAGGTGCTCGTGGCCGAACCCGACCTGCTGCTACTGGATGAACCCACCAACTACCTGGACATCACTTCCATTCGCTGGATCGAGCGATTCCTGGTCAGTTGGCCTCATGAGCTGATGCTCATCACCCACGACCGGAATTTCATGGACAAGGTGGTCACTCACACTTTGGGCATTCATCGCAACAAAATGCGAAAAATCAAGGGGGATACGGAAAAATACTACAACCAGATCGCCCAGGATGAAGAAATATACGAAAAAACCCGCGCCAATGATGAAAAACGGAAAAAGGAAATCGAGCTGTTTATTTCCCGCTTTCGGGCGAAAGCCCGTCTGGCCAACATGGTTCAATCCCGGGTCAAAACCCTTTCCAAAATGGAAAAGCGGGACAAGCTGGAAAATATAAAGGCCCTCGATTTCTCTTTCCGCTATGAACCGTTTCCGGCCAAGCAGGTGTTGCGGGTTGACAACCTCGCTTTCGGCTATGACTTGAAATCCCCTTTGTTTCAGAAACTCTCCTTTTCCGTGGGGGCCAGGGAGCGGGTTTGCATCATCGGTAAAAACGGCAAAGGGAAAACAACCCTCATTAAACTTCTGGCCGGTGCCCTACCCCAACAGCAGGGGGATATCGGCTATCACCCGGTGGCGGTAAAGGGGTTTTATGAGCAGACAAACGTAGACTCCCTGCGCGATGCACGAACCGTTGAAGAAGAAATTCTTTACGCCGCGCCGCAAGTGGAACGCCAACTGGCCAGAAACATCGCCGGCGCCATGATGTTCGAGGGAGACAATGCCCTTAAAAAGATATCGGTGCTCTCGGGAGGAGAAAAAAGCCGGGTCATGCTGGGAAAACTGCTGGTAACGCCCACCAATGTGCTGTTGCTGGATGAGCCGACCAACCACCTGGATATGGATTCCTGCGATGCACTGCTTTCCGCTTTGGATAGTTTTCCGGGCGCCCTGATCATGGTCACCCATAACGAGATGTTTCTCCATGCGCTGGCCGAAAAGCTCATCGTCTTCCAAAATGAAGGCGTGTCGGTATTTGATGGCGGGTATCAGCGCTTTCTGGAATATAAAGGGTGGGAAGGTGAGGATCCACCGGCCGGACTTTCCGCGCCGGCGAATGCGGCGGAACCCGCGATCAAATTAAATCGCAAGGAGCTGCGCCGGCGGCGATCGGAAATCCTGACCGAGCGCGCTAAAGTCGTCAAGCCGATTGAAAAGAAAATAGAAGCCGCCGAAAACGAAATCGATGCCAATGAAAAAAAGCTATTGACCCTGAATGAAGAAATGCTCTTAGCCTCTCAAACCGGTGATGGCGAAAAAATCGCTAAATTATCCCAAACGCTTCATGCGTGTCAGACCGTGATCGAGCGCCGCTTTGATGAACTCGAAAAGCTGAGTGAGGAACTCGACGCCAAAGCGAAACCCTTTGATGAGCAGTTAAAAGCCTTTGAAGAGGCCGCTGAAATCGGACAATAAAAAAAATGTTGAGCTTGACTTATTCGGTTTGATATCTAAATTGGTACAAAAATATCAATCAAGTCTAGATCCTTCAAATGCTGGTCAAACTTTCCCTCATCGGAGCGTTTTTAAAAAAAACAGTTGCTGCGGGTTTTAGGTGCAAACCAAAGGAGTTTATCATGGCAATAGTGGCAAACGGTTTGTTTGTACAAGTCAACTACAGGGGAACGCTTGAGGGCGGGCATGTGTTTGATACCAGCGAGGGACAGGCCCCGATTGAAGTCCTGATCGGTGAAGGGCAACTGATAAAGGGCTTTGAGGATGCGCTGATAGGAATGACCGAAAATGAAAAAAAGACCATCACGTTAGCACCGGAAGAGGCTTATGGGCTTCGGGATGAAAGCCAGCAGCACATCGTTCCAAGATCGGTTGTCCCTGCTGAATTTATCCCTTTGGTCGATCAAACCGTCGGGCTGACCACGCCGGACGGACGACAAATCCCCGCAACCATCATCGAAGTGACCGACGAGCAAATCACGCTTGATCTGAATCATCCGCTTGCGGGTGAATCCCTGACCTTTGAAATTGAAGTGGTCGGGATCACGAAAGCGCCCACCCAGCCCCCCGTTGGATGCGGATGCGGATCTTCCAACCCCGCCACCGGCGGGTGTGGATGTGACGGGGATTGCTCAAGCGATTGCGGGTGTTAAGACAGATTGACGGATTCGTTAGAATTATTTTTTCACGCAAAGCCGCCAGGAACGCCAAGAATAAGCCCTGTGTGTTTTTGCTTTGCGATCTTAGCGTCTTTGCGTGGAATTCAAGTCTTAAAACAATTCATATTTAACCAGTCTTCCGTCCAGGCCCGCGTTTTTCATCGGCCTTTTCCAGGATGGTTTCAGGCCGACGCGCTTGATCATCTCCCGGTTGCCAATGAAGATGAAGGCGCTCGACCCCTTGCAGCGCTGTTTTAAAAAATCGCCCATTCCTTTATAAAATTCACCCAAATCATCAGGGTGCTGCATTCGAATACCGTAAGGCGGGTTACACAGAATCACGTTGTTCTCAAGCCCATTCAGATCATTAAAATCCCTTTGAATAACTTTAATTTCTTTTCCACCGGGAAGCAGCGACCTGTTTTTTTCGGCAGCCCGTATTGCGCCTCGATCCACATCGCTGCCCGCCACAAGTCCCGGCGGCAGGGGGCGAATGGCTTGATCCGCCGTTCTCTTGACCTGGTCCCAGAGGCGGCGGTCAAAATCCGGCAACCGCGTAAATCCGAATTTTTTCCTCAGATATCCCGAGGGCATGCGACAATAGGCCATCATGGCCTCACATAACAGCGTTCCGGAACCGCACATGGGATCATAGAGCGGTCTTTCTCCCCGCCAACCGGAAAGGGTCACCATCGCGGCCGCCAAAATTTCCTGCATGGGCGCGGCTACGGACTCCTGCCGGTATCCGCGCCGGTGCAGGGAACCACCGGATGTATCCACACTGATGAGTCCGCGCGTTTTTTCGACATGAAGGCTCACCCACATATCCGGAACCAACTTTTCAACATTCGGACGAATGCCGAATCGGCTGGTGTAATAGTCGGCCACGGCATCCTTCAGGCAAAGAGAGGCAAAATTTGAATGCGTGATTTGGTCGTTGCCGGACACATTTGAAAAGATGGCAAAGGTTCCGTCGACCGGTAAAAACTTCACCCAATCGACGGATTTACCGGCCCGGTAAATATCATCCCGATCATCGCAGGTAAATGACACGAGGGGCGCCAAGACACGCGTCACCAACCGCGACTGATAGTTAATCCCGTAAAGGACAGCCGGATCCGCTGAAAAAGAGGCGCCGCGGTACTCGGCTTTCACCCGGGTCGCCCCCAGGCGCCTGAGTTCATCGAGTGCCAAGTCCTCAAGGCCTCCCGGAATTTGCGCAAAATAACGGTTTGTGTTTTGGTAAAGATACATATTAAAATAATTACACCTTATTGGGTAAATGCGTGGTCAGGAAGGATCGGGAGACGATATTCCATTCCTTGGTCTTCTCCTCGTAGACAATGTAAGCCTCTTTTCGGAAAAGCTGTTGCCGGACGTCGGCAACACTGCGGTCCAGTGATTCGCCGATGTACCCGGAATCGGTGCCTTCACGAGTAACGAATTCTTCGATAAGCGCATCAAGCACTTGCGCAGCAATCCTTTCAAAGGGGATCATCATGGATCTATGTGCGACTCCGGCTCGCCTTCTGAAGAAAAACCCGACTTAACGCGATTTAAACCCGGCATACACCCATATCGCCAGCCACCCAACCGCAACCGGAGCGACGCCGAAATATAAAAAGGGCATAGAATCACTACGCCACGGTTTCAGGAGAACGCCAAGCAGGAACAAATGAACCACCGAAACAGCCACCGCAATCCGCAGCTTTCCGGACATGGCGCGCTTTTGCAGAACGTTGGCAACCACAGGCCTTTTCGACAACATCCGCGGGACAAAAAAAATGCCTAAACAAATAACAACTATAATCAACAGTTCCTGAAAGCCGGCCATAAACGCTCCTCTATATAACCGTGTTTAGCTATCATACATACTAAGTGGAAACAAGCGGGCAGTGCAAACGCTCCACGGTGAATTTGCTCTACCTCAGGACAAGAAGTCATGATGACGTTGCATATCCGGATGCTGGGTTGTACGCAGTAAAATCGGCCGGGACGATGAACAGGGCCACATGCCCCAACGGGGCTTTGTAACATAGCCCGGGGTCGCGGCGAAGCCGCTACCCTGGGAAGCGAGATACGAACCGGTTTGTCAACAACCCCAACGGGGTTGTGTCAATGGAAGGGCGTTGATATGCCGCAGCCGTTTCCACCGTTCACATTCCTTTGGTGTTTTCAACGAAAGGCCGCGAGTCGTTCTTTCGGAATGCGAAAGACGGACACAACCCCGTTGGGGTTGATGGTTAATTGGCTGGTTTATCGTTTCCCCAGGGTAGCGGCTTCGCCGCAACCCTGGGATAGTTGACAAAGCCCCTTCGGGGCAGGGGTGTAAGACCGGAATTATTCATAACAAAAAGAATTTTAACGCAATTTATACCAAAACAAAATCACTGTGGCGGATGCCCGAGCATTGCTTTTTCCCCGTCTTATTATTATATTAATTACACTGTCGTAAACGAATGGTTCAATTTTAATCGGCTCATTCTTCGGAATGCCCGGGAATAAACAAGGTGGCTATTATGACCGCAAGTTTCGTAAGATGAAGGGGCCGCTTGATGATTTTCATATATAACTTGTTATAATATTTAAGGAGTATTTCAACATGGGAAACCAGTTCCGCGTCGCTTTTTTGCTGGCCGTCATGACGGTCGTGTTCATATTGATCGGACAGCTTCTCGGGGGCAGCCAGGGAATGGTCATCGCCTTTTTTTTTGCTGTTGCCATGAATTTTTTCAGCTACTGGTTTTCTGATAAAATCGTATTGAGAATGTATCGCGCCCAAGAGGCTACTCAGCAACAGGCGCCGGATCTCTATGAAATGGTCCGTACACTTGCCATGCGCGCCGGGCTTCCCATGCCCAAGGTATATATCATTCCGCAGGATACGCCCAACGCATTCGCCACCGGCAGAAATCCCGAGCACGCTGTCGTGGCGGTTACCGAAGGGTTGATGAAACTGATGGGACGGGATGAAATCATGGGGGTTCTGGCGCATGAGTTGGCTCATATCAAAAACAGGGACATTTTGATCGGCTCCATTGCCGCCACCATGGCGGGCGCCATCATGATGCTGGCCAATATGGCCAGGTGGTCCGCTATTTTCGGCGGCGGGCGAAGCGACGACGAGGAAGGCGGGTTGAGCGGTTTCGGTCTGATTATCATGTCGATTATCGCGCCGTTGGCGGCCATGCTCATTCAAATGGCCATCTCCAGATCCAGGGAGTACCTGGCCGATGCCACAGGGGCCGGCATCGTGGGGCATCCCAACGGATTGGCCGATGCGCTTGAGAAACTCGGCGCTTATTCAGGACGACTCCCCATGAATGCCAATCCTCAGACCGCCCATATGTTTATCGTCAACCCGCTGAGCGGAAAAAGCTTGATGAGCCTTTTTTCAACCCATCCTCCCCTTTCCGAGCGCATTGCCCGCCTTCGCGGCGGGGCGCCCCCCGCAGCGATATCAGGGCCCGGCCGGCAACGGACAAACATGGCGGAACAGGGCCGTGCCTTTTGGGACCGGTTGTCTAAATAATCTTCAGCCAACTCCTTTACCAATATCTTTAACCAAGCAACCCGCTTAACGAGAGGATCTAAAAAATGGCAGTTGAAGTGCGCTACCTTGTTATCAGAGACGGGAAAGAGGTGGGAATGTACACAAGCAAAAAGGAAGCCGATGCGCATGACAAAATGCTCGATATCGCCGAAAATCTGGTCTCATTCATGGAAAAAGCGGAACATATCGATCTCAAGGAAGAACAGATGGAGGAGCTTTCCATTTACTTTTCCCAAAACAGAGAGGAAGTGATCCAAATTCTGAAAGGCATGCCCTCTGGCCGGCTATTGCATGACACGGCAGGGGAAGAAACCAAAAAACCTGTTCCGGTTAAAGAAAAAGGCCCCAAAAAAGATAAATGACATTCAACACGCCGATCGGCGATAGGGGGTCGTGTTAAGGGGGAAGGAGTTGTTTAACCAACTGATTTTAATTAACTAATAAACTCCTGCGGTTTTTTTTACTTGACTCGCTTCAAGAATTGACGGACCATTCGATTCATACTGAACTCATCTGCAATACCATGGCAAACAGGCTCAGCCTGACCCTACGGTTCTTACTACTGTCAGCCCGACACGAATGATCACCCACTCCGGAAAGGGTTAGCCCGCTAAAGGACAGCCTGATCCGGAAGTAATGTTAATAGGTTGAAATCAAAAACAGCGGAGGTTTCTTCATGACCCACCATTATGAAACGGTTTACAGGCAATCCATTGAAAACCCGGACGAGTTCTGGCGCGGCCCCGCGGACGATTGCAAATGGTTTACAAAATATAATCAGGTTCTCGATGATTCCAATAAACCGTTTTACAGGTGGTTTCCCGGCGGCAGCGTCAATACGTGTTATAATGCTGTTGATTTCCACATAGAAAATGGATTGGGAAGCCAGGTGGCGCTCATTTACGACAGCCCCGTGACCAATACGATCAAAAAATACACCTATACCGAACTCAGGGATGAGATCGCTCGGCTTGCCGGTGCCATGGCGGCAAAAGGTGTCACCAAAGGGGATCGCGTCATCATCTATATGCCGATGATTCCGGAAGCCGCTATGGCGATGCTGGCTTGCGCGCGCCTGGGAGCCATCCATTCCGTGGTCTTCGGCGGTTTTGCGGCCAAGGAGTTGGCCACCCGCATCAATGATGCCAAGCCCAAAGCCATCCTGTCCGCCTCCTGCGGCATAGAAGTAAAGCGGGTAATTCCCTATAAACCGCTTTTGGACAGCGCCATCGAGCTCGCGTCTACAAAACCCGAGTGCTGCATTATTTTCCAGCGCCCCATGGTCAGAGCGGCCATGGTATCCGGCCGGGATTATGACTGGCATGATCTCACGGCAACGGCCAAACCGCACGATTGCGTACCGGTGGCATCCACGGATCCGCTTTATATTCTCTACACTTCCGGCACGACGGGTGTTCCAAAGGGCGTGGTGCGCGATAACGGCGGGCATATGGTCGCGCTTAAATGGACCATGAAGGCCATCTACAACGTCAACCAGGGGGATGTCTACTGGGCCGCCTCGGATGTGGGATGGGTGGTCGGTCATTCCTACATCGTTTACGGCCCCCTTCTCAAAGGCTGCACCACTGTTCTGTTTGAAGGAAAACCCGTTGGAACGCCGGATGCCGGCGTTTTTTGGCGTGTCATCTCCGAGCATAAAGTCAATGTGCTTTTTACGGCACCCACCGCGTTTCGTGCGATCAAACGCGAAGATCCCACCGGTGAGTTGATAAAACACTATGATTTGTCACACTTCAAAGCGCTCTACCTGGCCGGGGAGCGCACTGATCCGGACACGCTGCACTGGGCTGAAAAGCAGTTGCGCGTGCCCGTGATCGACCACTGGTGGCAGACGGAAACCGGGTGGGCCATCGCGGCCAACTGCCTCGGGATCGAGGCGTTTCCGGTAAAGCAAGGCTCTCCCACCAAACCCGCGCCCGGGTGGAATATATCCGTGCTCGACGGGAAATCCCGGCCCGTTCCGGCCGGCAAGATTGGCGCGCTTGTGGTCAAACTGCCGTTGCCGCCGGGATCCCTGCCCACGCTCTGGAATAACGATGCCGGTTATATCGCCTCATACCTTAAAGAATTCCCCGGCTATTATAAAACCGCCGACGCAGGCTTCATCGACGAAGACGGTTATGTCTTTGTCATGACCCGAACCGACGATATCATCAACGTGGCCGGGCATCGGCTCTCCACCGGAGCGCTCGAAGAAGTGCTGGCGGATCACCCGGATGTGGCCGAATGTGCGGTCCTGGGCGTGGACGATACCCTCAAGGGACAGATTCCGGTTGGTTTTATAGTCCTGAACGCGGGCGTTACGCGGGATGAAGCGGAAATCGTTAAGGAAGTCGTACAGATGGTCAGAGACCGCATCGGGCCGGTGGCCTCCTTCAAGGTCGCTACCACCGTCAAGCGACTTCCCAAAACCAGGTCGGGCAAAATCCTTCGCGGCACCATTCGAAAAATCGCCAACAACACGGAATACACGATGCCGGCGACCATCGATGATCCGGAAATACTGAACGAGATACAAGACGCGTTGATTCGGATGGGATTTGCCAAGCGGAAAGCCGAATAACCACTACCATCGGCCATTGGTCTATCGCCAAGGCATAAGAGCGCATTTGCGCCGTTATGCCTTGGTCTTCGTTTACACCCTTCCCGCTACAGGTTCCGGCTGATCAGGTCTTTCATGATTTCCGATGTGCCGCCATAGAGTCTCATCACGCGGGCATCGCGCCAGAGTCTCGCGATTTCATATTCTTCAATATATCCATAGCCACCGAAGAGTTGCAGGCAGTCATCCACAACACTGCTGCGAAGCTCGCTGTGCCAAAGCTTGGCGGCTGCCGCCTGGTGGATGGTGAGCTGTTTATTCACCAGCGCCTGTATGCAGGCGTCCAGGTGAGCCCATCCGATCTGAAGCTTCGCTTTGATGTCCGCCAACACAAAGCGGGTATTTTGAAAATCAATAATGGGCCTACCGAAGGCTTTTCGTTCCCGAACATAAGGAACGGTAATGTCATAAGCATGCTGAGCCGAAGCCTGGCAAGAAACCGCAATGGATATCCGTTCTTGCGGCAGCTCATTCATCATATAGCTAAACCCTGCCCCTTCCTTGCCAAGCAAGTTTTCAGCCGGGACAAACACATTGTCAAAAAACAGTTCGGCCGTATCGGAGGACCGGTTGCCCACCTTATCGAGTTTTCGTCCTTTCGTAAATCCATTAGCGGTTGCATCACAAACAAACAAGGAAATCGCTTTTGCGTCTTTGCTAGCACCACTTCGAGCGGCAATAACCCCCACACCGCAATTGATGCCGTTTGTAATGAAAGTCTTAGAGCCGTTCAGCAAATATCCGCCATCCGTAGGGGTGGCTTTGGTTTTAATCGATTTTAAATCGCTGCCCGTATCCGGCTCGGACATGCAGATGGCGCCGATAGCTTCCCCTGTGGCCATTTTGGGCAGCCACTGTCGTTTTACTGCTTCAGTGCCGTATTTATGAATATAATGGGCCACAATGTCATTATGAACCGCAAAGGCCGGGCCGGTCGTTCCCGCCATCGCCGTCTCTTCCAGAATGATGGCATTGATTCTAAAATCAAGCCCGCCGCCACCGTACTCTTCAGGTATGTCCGGCAACAACAAGCCCTGCGCGCCGCAAGCGAGCCAGAAGTCGCGATCCACAATCCCATCCTTCTCCCACTTTTCAAGCTTCGGCAATAGCTCACGTTTATGAAATTCCTTAACACTGTCTCGAAAAAGCTGATGATCCTCGTTATAAATAGTTCGTTCCAACATGAAAAACAATACTCCTCTATTATTCACATATCCCGGCTTCGCCGGTAGCTATCAGCTATCAGCTATTAGCTATCAGCTATCAGCTATCAGCTATCACCTATCAGCTATCAGCTATCAGCTATCAGCTGGCTCTAATAAACTTGAAATTCTCATTGCGCTTAACGGAGCAATTTTTTAAGAACCTTTCCCGCCGGTGATGTCGGCAGCGTATCCAAAAACGCATATGACTTCGGTATTTTGTATCCAGCGATCAACTCCCGGCAATGCGCAATGAGCTCTTCGGGCGTCGCGGTTGCGCCCGCTTTCAGAACCACCAGTGCCTTGACTGCCTCGCCCCACTTTTCGTGCGGAACCCCGATGACCGCTACGTTCTGAACAGCCGGGTGTTTAAGCAGAGCCTGCTCAACCTCGATCGAATAAATATTCTCTCCGCCGGATATGATCATGTCCTTTGTGCGATCGACCAGATAGTAAAATCCCTCCTCATCATAATATCCAACATCTCCGGTGTTATACCATCCGTCTATCAACACCTCAGCGGTCAACTCCGGCTGATTATAATATTTTTTAAAAAGCGTCGGTATTCTTACCCACCATTCACCGGGTTGCCCCACGCCTGCTTCACACCCATTAAAATCCATCACTTTGATGGTGGTAAAGGGTAGCGGCCGGCCGCATGATTTGAGTTTTTCTTCGTTTTCCAGATCGTGCTCTTTAGGCCGCAGCAAGGTGACACCGCCGCCGATCTCGGTGGTGCCGTAAAATTGCATGAATTCGCACTTCATTTCTTTGAGCGCCCGCTGCAATAGCGTTAACCCAATGGGAGCCCCCGCATAGACAACCATTTTCAAACTTGAAAAATCATCCGGTTGATGGTTGGGGGCATCCAGGAGCATGCCAATCATGACAGGCGCCAGAATCAGCAAGGTCACCCGGTCTCTGGCAATTGCTTCGATCACCTTGTCGATTCGCACTTCCGGCACGATGGACAACTTCGCGCCATTGTATAACGCGACAAGGCCAAAATGAATCTGCAACAGATGAAAGTTGGGTGCTACAAACAGGGTGACGTCTTTGGTCGTGTGGTCCAATGCCGGCTCCAGCTCCAACAGGAGGAACCAAAAGTTCACGCCCTCTACGGACAGTTCGACGCCTTTTGGGACACCGGTAGTTCCGGAAGTATATAACTGAAAGGCGACATCTTCATTATTAATATCAACCTTCGGTCGGGTGCTGTCTGCGGATGCAATCCACTGTTCAAGCTCTTCAGGCCGCTTTTCTTCCGGGTTTATATAAACCACATCAAATTTAAGGCTGGATGATGCCAGAATCTTTTCAACTGTGCCTTTGTACTCGATATCAGCAAACAAAACGGGAATGGCCGAGTCTTCAAGAATAACCACGAGCTCTGCGGGCGTCAGCCGCCAGTTCAACGGAAGAAAGGCACTCCCCGCTTTTACGGCACCGAAAAAAACATAAAAGTAGAATTCCGAATTCTTTCCGATAAACCCGATTCGCGAATACCTGGGAACCTTTTTCTCTATCAAGGCATTGGCAATGCGGTTGCTTTCCCGCTCCCACTCATTATAGGTAATCGATCGATCCGCCATCAAAAAGACCTTTTCGTCTCCCCTGTGTTTTGCGTGATAAGTGGGAACATCCGCCAACGTCTTAATTTCCGGATAAATCCACATAAAAACTACCTCCTTTTATATTCAACATGCTATGTTAATCCCAACCGGCTGGTATGTTGTCCATTATTCCATGCTGCCTTTCAGATAAGCAATAGTTATACCAATCATTAGAATATTTTCAATCTGTTGTTTTTTTAAAGATAACCACTATAGCCCCCCTGCGGCAGTTGGCCAAATGCTGATATTTCGTCAAAAAAATGCTTTCATTTAACCAATTTTTGTTTTAATATTTACGCGCTTGATCGTTATCAACGCACCCCGGAAATAAGATGGCCGAAACATTTCAACTGGGTTCAATAGCGCCGGGGGGCAAATAAACGGATACGGAGCATTCATGACAAATGAACTACCCCGGTTTTCACCGGACCAATGGGATTTTTTGGCCGTCCTGAAGGCCCTGAATACATCCGTGCCGATTGACATTATTGGCACCTTGGTGCCACTCACGCCGGTGCCCCTCTTTGACCTGATTCGACGCGCCACGCAACTTCACATCCTTGAAAAAACGGATAACGATGTCTTTGCCATCACCGCAAAGATTCCGCCGGCGGTCGAAACAAAGCTGCAAGCGATGACCACACCGGTTCAAATATCAAATATTATCGACAAATTGCACAAATTCAACCTGTTGGACAACCTCGACCCGCGCATTATGGTTCAATTATATCTGCAAGCGCAGCGAAGGGAGGAGGCGGATCTTGTTCAATTGTCATTAACGGAAAAGGCCCTTCTTCATCAGGACGCGGATGCCGCAATTAATTTCGCAAACCATCTTCTTGAAACACATCCTTCGCACCCAAAAACCACCGGGACGGGCAATCGGCTGATTTCCATGGTTTTGAAAATTTCAGACCTTGGTTTTGCCAACGGAAAAGGTTTTCCCGACATGCTGCCGCTGCTCCAAAAAACATGCGCCATTTCAGATGCTCTGGGAGATAAACGCTCTCGGGCGCTGTTGGATATGCATATCGGGCGCCTATTTTATTTTTTCGGCAGGCATGTTGAATCGGTTGCATCGCTTTCGGCCGGAAAACAGGCCGCGGAAGCGCTCGGAGACGCGGATATTCTGAACCAGGCAGCCGGTTTTACCGGGCTTTTTCATTATGTTCAAGGGGAATATCGAAAAGCCCTGACATATTTTGAAACCACCGTGGAGCAAACCCGGCTCTCCGAAAACGATATCATCAACCCGTTCGGACCGGTCTTCCTGAGTTTGTCCGCTCTAGCCTTTTACCAGTTTGATCGCGCCTTTACCATGTTGGATATTTTTCATCGAATGGCGGAACAAAAACAACAATTCGGGGCGGCTACCCTTTTGAGGGCCGTTTTGGGATATATTCTGCTAAGGCGCCAAAAAGAAAAAGAAGGAATGACCCATATAGCCATTGCACTGGATCAAGCCGCTGAACAAGGCAATGTGCTCGCAATATATTGGGCCAAGCTGTTTAAGACCTATTATCAATTTTTAAAGGGAAACTTGACGGAAGCCCGAACTACCTTCATGAACGCCTTGAATGATGCCACCACCGGCAATCTTGGGGTGGCATACCCCGCCTTTCCATGGATTCTGGATATGCTCCTTGAATTTGAACGTTACAATATGCCATGTGTGCCCAACTGCGGTTTGGATATCGCCGTCGAATTTTTAATGAATGGACCGAGCATTCCCCTTAAAGGTTATGCGCTGCGAATTCTGGCGAAGCACATCGCCATACAAAAAGGCCCGGTCGATCAAATACAAGCCCACCTTGAAAACAGCATAGAATATATGGCACAAACCGGCTTTAAGGTTGAAATGTCCAAAACGCAAATCGAGATGGCCCGACTGGAACTGTCCAAAGGAAACCGGAATAAAGCACAAGATTATGCGCGGGAGGCCTGGCGGGACCTGCCCGCCTACGCGGAACATTTTTTCCCCGACGATCTTCAGCATTTGATCGAGAATGTTTCCAAAGGCCCGTTTCTTAAAAGTTTTATTTCCCCGGAAGTTGTGTTTAACCGTTTTTCCGATATTCTGGAAAAGTTCGTTCCGGCCTCGGACCTGAAAATATTGCTCAGCCGCATGGTAACGTCCACCAATTGGTTTTTCAGCGCCGAACGGGGAGGATTTTTTTTATTCAAGGGGGACATCAAAAAGGAGAAACCGCAACTCCTGGGCGCGGTCAACCTGACCGAAATAGAGGCCGCCTCGGAAAACTTCAGACCCAGAATAAAACTGATGAGAGACGCCATTCTCACGGACCGCCCCTTTCTCAAAAAGTTGCCGATCGCCGTTGAACAAACCGATCCCGTCAAAATGGTTCCGGTTCTTTGCCTCCCCATCAACTTGGGAGAAGATCGCCGGTGTGTCTTGTATCACGACAATTCCGTTCTTGCAGACTGCTTTGACTTTTTGGATGATCATTCTCTGAGCCTCTTCAAAAATTACCTCGATGGCCTATGCCGTCAAATATGGGATTACTGCCAGACCACCCAGCGTAAACCCAGCCGAATATCCGAGGAAATTATCGACCGGGGAACCCCATTGAAAGAAAACTTTGTCGGCAACAGTCCCGTGTTCTTGAATGCGATCAAAAAAGCCAAGCGCATCGCCGATGCGGATTTCCCCATTTTGATTCAGGGCGAAACCGGCGTGGGCAAAGAAATTATGGCGCGATGGATTCACAACAACAGCCCGCGCCAAAGAGGCCCCTATGTCATTATCGATTCGACGACCATAGCGGAAAATCTTATGGAAAGCGAACTGTTCGGGCATGAAAAGGGCGCCTTCACCGGCGCGGACCGACAGAAACCCGGACGCGTTGAGCTGGCCGGTGATGGCACGTTGTTTCTCGACGAAGTGGGCGAGCTGCCGCTTTCAATTCAAGCGAAACTGCTGCGGGTTCTGGAAGAAAAAACATTTACCCGGGTCGGCGGAAGCCGAGTCCATAAATGTAATTTTCGACTGATTGCCGCCACCAATCGCGATCTTTCCAAAGAGGTTCAGGCCGGTCGATTTCGGCAGGATCTATTCTACCGTCTCAATGTCCTTCCGTTGCAAATCCCCCCCCTGCGAGACAGGAAAGAGGATATTCTTCTGTTGGCGCGACATTTTCTGGAAATCTCATGTAAGCGCCTTAAACGTCAGCAGCCCCCCATTACGCCCATCGATGCCTCGACATTGCTCTCTTATCCTTGGCCCGGCAATATTCGCGAATTAAAAAATATTATTGAAAGAGGCGCGCTGCTATCGGATGACAATCATCTGGAACTGCAATTAGCCGCGACAACCGTTGGCCAACAAGCAGGCCCCTTTGAGGCATTGCCAACGATTTTCGAATTGCAACGCCAATATATCGCCTATGTCCTAAAGACAACCGGCGGACGATTAAGCGGGCCTCGTGGCGCCGCAACTATCCTCGGGTTGAATCGAAGTACGCTCTACTCTCGAATGAGAAAACTGGGGATGTCTTTGGATACAGTTTAAATAAGAGCGCCGATCGCTGATATATCAACACCGCCCCTCCTCCTAAAATTTTTTTTTCTAATATAATCAGATAGAAGAATCTAATAAAGGCGTATGGTATAAATATTGCTTAGACAAAGTGCACGATAGGTAATTTTTCCTGAAAAATTTATGGCGCGGATTTATTGAAAGAAATAATATTGTTAACCGAATAACAGCAAAAAGTGAGGGGATGCAAATGAAAGGTTTGATGATGGAGGTTCCCATGTTATTGTCCGGGCTGATTGACTACGCTGCGGAGTGTCATGGGGAAACGGAAGTGGTCGGTCGGCGATTAGATGGCCAAGTAGAAAGAAGGAATTATCGAACGCTGCGAAAACAAGCAGCCAAGCTCGCCAACGCGCTGATTGATCAAGGCTATGGTCTTGACAGCAGAATGGCCTCTCTTGCATGGAATACGGTAAACCACATAGAGGTTTTTTATGGGGTTTTAGGCATCGGCGCCTCCCTGCATACCCTGAATCCACGGTTATCGGCTGAAAATATTGCCTATATGTCAAACAAAGTCGACAATGAGCTGATCTTTGTGGATGGCGCGACCATAGGCCTTGCCGAACAACTCCAAGACAAGTTGACGAATGTGAAGGGCTGGGTTTTTCTGGATGAAAATGAACCGATGCCGGCAACCACATTGAAAAATATCGTCGTAAAATCCGATCTGGTGAAAACAGCGGCCGAAGACATCGAGTGGCCTCAGTTTGACGAAAGGCAGGCGGCTACCATTTGTTTCACATCGGGAACGACCGGAAAACCCAAAGGCGTTGTTTATTCTCACCGAAGCACAACCTTAAGCGCGATGAACATGACCATGGCCGATATGTACGGGGGGTATATTAATGGGGATTTAATGACCGTTATGCCGATCGCCCCGATTTTCCACGCCAATGGGTGGCAAATGCCGTTTACAGCACCCATGAACGGTCACAAGTTGGTGTTGCCCGGGCGTGATTTTACCGCCAGAGCGCTTATCGATCTGATCAACAACGAGGAAGTGACCATGATCGGCGCCGTTCCCACGTTGTATATGGATCTTTTTTCCAACTTAAAACCGGGTGAAACATTTTCGGCATTAAGAATCGCCTTAATCGCCGGCACACGCGTACCGGACAAATTATTTGAACTTTTTGACCAACATGGAATTGAGGTCGGCCAGCAATGGGGAATGACGGAGACACCGGGCTGCACAAGGGGGACGCTGCCGCCAGGCGTCAACAAACTGCCCAAGCAGGAAAGAGAAATTATACGCCGCAAAAATCAGGGCCGCATTGCCTTTTCCGCGAAGCATCGAATTATTGATGAAAACGGTAACCCGCTGCCTCACGACGGCATTGCCTGTGGTGAAATGCAGGTCAGGGGCAATAACGTGGCGGGTCGTTATCTGGGGCAAAGCGAAGAAGAACAATTTGACTGGCTAAGCACGGGTGATGTCGCGTGTATCTCCCCGGACGGCCGGGTGGAGATCGTGGATCGAACCAAGGACGTCATCAAATCGGGAGGCGAATGGATCAGCACGCAGATACTTGAAAGCGCGGCATCGGATCACCCCGCCGTTGACAGAGTGGCCGTTATCAGTATCCCCCATCCCCGTTTTCAGGAAAGGCCGCTGATGCTCGTCAAACTGAAAGAGAACGCCACTTGTACGCAAGAAGAATTGCTCAATCACCTGAGAACAAAGGTCGAAAGCTGGTGGCTACCGGATCGAATCGAATTCATTGACGATGTGGCGGTCACTTCAACCGGCAAACTCGACAAAATCGAGCTGAGACGTCAATTCACGGGCAGAACGACACAAATGGTGATATAAAAAGACCGCCGGGATTTAGAACCCGGCGACTTTAAGGGATGGTCCGGGGTTCACCCGGACTATCCTTCGAACTTACGGTTGGCTGCCGTGGGCTCGATTTTTTTAAACGGCCTGCTATAGTGCAAAAAAAGGAGGGGGCTTGAAATATAAAAAACTATTTTCGCCGATCACCATCGGAAACATGGAATTGAAGAACAGAATCGTGATGGCGCCCATGGCCACCAATTTTCTATCCTATGGAGAGATAAACCAGCGGTTCATCAGTTTTTATCGAGAACGCGCCAAAGGGGGACCCGGTCTCATCGTCATCTCCATGACCCCTAACCGACTCGATAACAATCCCCCCTTCCCCGGCGTTTATGATGACCGCTTTATATCCGGAATTTCAAAGCTGGCGGCGGCCTGTAAAGAATTCGATGTCAAGGTGGTCGCGCAACTGGTGGTAACCTATAGCTGGGCGTTTCCGGGACGTCCGGTGGAATTTGTCAGCCCGTCGGGCACCACCATAACCAAACGGGTGGATCCTCCGTTTAGACTGGGGGGACCGCTTCCGGGGTGTTCACCCCATCGCCGGCCGTTGAAAGAGGATGAAATCAGGGAGATTATCGAGGATATCGGCGATGCGGCCGGAAGGCTCAGAGAAGCGGGGTTTGACGGCGTTCAATATTTAGCCGCGGCCGGATATCTCGTATCCCAGTTTATCTCGCCCATCACGAATCAAAGAACGGATTCATATGGCGGCAATGTAGAAAATCGAATGCGTTTTCTGACCGATATATTAGCGGATTGTAAACAGAAGGCCGGCGAGGATTGGTCCTATCTGACGCGGATTTCCCCTCAAAAGACCAAATCCGGAATTACTGTAGACGACCTGAAAGAGATCGCGCTCATTCTGCAACAGGCCGGTGTGCACGCCATTGATGCCTTGCCCGGATGGCATGAAGATCCCATCCCCATGATCGCGCCGGCAACCCCTCAGGGCCAGTGGGCTTCCATCGCGCAAGCGCTTAAAGAAACCGTTCAGATTCCCATCGGCGCCGGGACACAGATTCAAGAGCCGGAAATCGCCGAGAGCATATTGGAAGAAGGAAAAGCCGATTATATTTATATGTGCCGCGCCATGATCGCCGAGCCCGATTTTCCCAATTTGGCCAAAGCGGGCAGAACGGATGAGATTCGGCCTTGTATCACCTGCGGGCACTGTCTGGAATCCATTGCGGACAATGTGTGCGTGCATTGTTCGGTGAATCCCGCAGCGGGCCGGGAAGCGGACTATCCGTTTACGCCTGCGCAAAAACCCAAAAAAGTGTTTGTGGTCGGCGGCGGCCCGGCAGGCTTGGAAGCGGCCAAAATTGCGGCTGCCAGAGGGCATCATGTTACCCTCTTTGAAAAAACGGGGCAATTGGGCGGGCAGTTGAACCTGGCCTTTATTCCGCCGCATAAAAAAAGAATCGGGTTATTAGATGCGTATTTGATTCGGGAAGTCGAGCGATCCTCTGTTAACGTGATGCTGAACACCGAATTTACGGTGGAAACCGCCGAGCGGGAACGCCCGGATGTGGTGATTGTCGCGATCGGTTCGGATCCGATCATTCCGCCGATACCCGGCGTTGACCTGAAGCAGGTGGTGACGGCGCTGGATGTTCTGGCGGGAAAGGTGGAAACCGGCCAGAATGTCGTTATCATCGGTGGAGGCGCGGTCGGATGCGAGACGGCCGAATTCCTGAGCATGCAGGGAAAGCTGCCGGTCATTATCGAAATGCTTGATTCCGCGGCCAAAGACGTTTGTAAGATCAACCGATGGCATCTGATATCAAGATTGGCGCAAGCCTGCGTGGGCATCCAATTAAGCGCGAAGGTCGTCGGCATCAGCGACAAAGGTGTTGAAGGCATCCGTCAAGGCAAGAGCGAACTTTTCCCGGCGGATACCGTTGTGCTGGCCGTTGGAATGCGGGGCAACCGGTCGCTGACCCACCTTTTGAGGGGAAAAGTACCGCAAGTCTATTATGTGGGCGATTGTACGGAACCCCGGAAAATGACCCAGGCGCTGACGGAAGGGTTTATGGCAGGCGCAACGGCCTAGTGAATTTCAATCGCAGGATTTCGCCGTGCCATTATTGCAAATAAGGATAGTCCGCGCTGCACGCGGACTATCCTTCTGAACCCACGCGAGCCAACAGGCTTCATGGATTGCTATAGTCTTTACGCAGCATTTTTTTCAGCACCTTGCCCGTCGGGGAAGTCGGCAGTTTTTCCACAAAATCGTAATATTTTGGAATCTTATATCCGCCGATCAAACCGCGGCAATGGGTTATAAGCTCATTTGCCGTCACAACGGCGCCTTCATTTAACACAATCAGCGCCTTGACCGCTTCTCCCCACTTTTCATCCGGCACGCCGATGACCGCCGCCTGTTGAACGGACGGGTGTTTCATCAACGCCTGCTCCACCTCAATCGAATACACATTTTCGCCGCCGGAGATGATCATGTCCTTCGTGCGATCGATGATATAATAAAATCCTTCTTGATCGCAAACGCCGACATCGCCGGTTTTGTACCACCCTTTTTTTAACACCTCTTCAGTCAAAGCGGGCTTATTATAGTACTGTTTGAAAACGGAGGGGACACGCACCCAGAATTCACCGGCCTGGCCGACACCCGCCTCACGTCCGTTAAAAGCCATCAGCTTGACCTCAACATAGGGCAAGGGGCGGCCACAGGATTTCAGTTTTTCCTCATTTTCCAGATCGTGTTCCTCCGGCCGCAATAAGGTCACGCCGCCACCGACTTCCGTTACACCATAAAATTGCATAAAATCGCATTTCATCTCTTTAAGCGCCCGCTTCAGCAGGTTCAAACCGATGGCGCTTCCCGCATAGA
This sequence comes from Desulfobacterales bacterium, assembly GCA_034003325.1. Taxonomy (NCBI): domain Bacteria; kingdom Pseudomonadati; phylum Thermodesulfobacteriota; class Desulfobacteria; order Desulfobacterales; species Desulfobacterales bacterium. Next base: position 23,497 of record JAVEYW010000012.1, on the reverse strand, counting down.
CAACGAGTTTCAGAGACGAAAAATCCGCTGGGCTGGACTCGGCGGCATTCAGGAGGCCTTCAATCATGATGGGCGCCAGTACGAGCACGGATACCCGATGCTTATGAATCGCATCGAGCATGGAATCGAATCTTACCTCCGGAAGAATGGACACCTTCGTCCCGTTATAGAGTGCACTGATGGAAAAATGCATTCCCAGCAGGTGAAAATTGGGCGCGATAAACAACATGACGTCCTGAGTGGCGTACGTCAACGTCGGCTCTAAATCCAGCAGAAGAAACCAGAAATTCACGCTGCCGAAGGTCAACTCCACTCCTTTGGGAACGCCGGTAGTGCCGGAGGTATATATCTGAAAAGCGGTATCCTCGCTGCTGATCTCAATCATCGGCCTGTCATCGGTGGCGGATTCAAGAAATTGTTCCAGTTCTTTGGGCCGCGGCGTGCTCCAATCAATATAAACCGTTTGAAATTGATGCGCGGATTCGGCTTGAATTTTTTCAATCGTCGCCTTGAACGCAACATCCGCAAAAAGAACGGGAGGCGCCGCGTCCTCGAGAATCACCGTGAGTTCGACGGCGCTGAGGCGCCAATTCAAGGGAGTGAACGTGTGCCCCGCTTTCATAGCGCCGAATAACACATAGAAGTATAATTCGGAGTTCTTGCCGAGAAAAGCGATTCGCGAATGCCCGGAAATCCCTTTTGTCACCAACGCGTTGGCGACGCGATTGCTTTGCCGCTCCAATTCATTGAAGGTAATCGATCGATCCGACAGCAAAAAAACGGTTTCGTCACCTCTGTGTTGGGCGTGATAGGCGGGCACATCCGCCAAGGTTTTTATTTCCGGATAAATCCACATAAAAAATGCCTCCTTTTAAATTCAACAGAATGTGTAAGAATCTTTTGGCCGGTAAGCGATTACCAAAGCGCCTCAATCATAGGCACGCCTCGCCGGGCAATTTGGCCGTCGATTTTTAATCTCATCACCTTTCGTTCAAACGCATGCGGAAGTTAACTCCATATTCATCCGACTCGTTAAATGTGCCAAGCAAGCTATGCCATATTTTTTGTTTTAGCAAAAAGCATACCACCTACCTTTATTTTTGCTAACATAATGTTTTTATATTACTAAATCTTATAGACAGGTGGTCGCACCATGATAGGATGCTGATATATCTTCAATCAACCGCTTTTATTTAATCACTTTTTGACCTATCATCCCACTTGCCGGAGAAGGCAGGCTTAGATTTTTTTTTTGTTGTCTTTAAAAATGGCGAAACCCGACCTGTTAAAATAAAAACGGAAAACGCTGAAATAACAACATTCGCCCGCTCCTCCTCTATTTTTTTTTCTTATAAAAACAATAAATAATATCAACTTTAATCATATGGCATATATATTGCTGATTATTGGTGATTAACACTGAAAAATAACTGTGATTGGCACGGCAGCGCTTAAACACACGAACGATCTAAAGGACATGCTATTATGCGCCTTCCCCATTTTGAATATGAAAAAGCGTCTTCACTTGAACAATGTTTGGACATACTGGAGCAATATGGCGAAGAGGTGATGATTTTGGCTGGCGGAACGGATCTTCTGGTCAATATGAAGTACGGGACTGTTCGCCCCAACAGAATTTTAAGCATCAAAAGCATAGCGGACCTTCAATCTATCGACGAGGACGGGGAAGGAAACGTGAAAATAGGAGCGGGCGCAACACTCTCCGATATCGCCCGGAATCCGATCGTTTCCGAGAAACTTCCCGCCCTTCACGAAGCGGTCCGTTCCATTGCCTCCAAACATATTCGAAATATGGCCTGTATCGGCGGCAATATCTGTCTTCCTCCCAGATGCTGGTACTTTAATCAGTCAAGGCTATGGCGAGAGGCTTTAGGCCCTTGCCATAGGACCCAGGGGACTGTGTGCCACGCCATGCCGGGCGCGAAGCGCTGCCATGCCGTCAATTATTCCGATACGGCGCCGGTACTGATGGCGCTCAATGCACAAGTTCATGTCATGAACAAAAAGCGGGAAAGAGTGATGCCGCTAAGGGAGTTTTACCGCGACAATGGGGCGGCCCATACGGTATTGGCGCCCGATGAAATTCTGACATCCGTGCTCGTGCCGCAGAGCGCTCTGTCAAGGCGGACGGTCTTCATCAAAGTCAGCGATCGAAAGGGACTGGATTTCGCCACCGGCAACATCAGTGTATCGATCAAGAACAAGGGCCAACAGATTACCGAGGTTGCTATCGTCGTCAACTCGGTTACTTCTGCGCCTGTGCGGCTCAATAAAGCGGCGGATCACTTGATGACATTCGGATTTGAGGGAACATCCGTTTCAGGAGCAGGCAAGATCGCCCGGTCCGAGCTCGGACCGGTGACCAATCTTTTCACCTCGGCGGGCACCAAAAGGCGAATCGTCGAAGTGCTGGTAAAACGGGCAGTGGATTGCCTCAAGGCTAATGAAAGGAAGGCCGGAAATTGAAAAAACTGATCACGCTCACCATCAACGGCGAACAGCATGAAGTGGCCGTAAACCCCTGGCAGACACTGGTTGAGGTACTGAGGGATGAGTTGGGACTTATGGGCACGAAAAAAGCCTGCGGCATCGGAACTTGCGGCGCATGTAGTGTTATCCTGAATGGGCAGGCCGTTCTTTCCTGTCTGACACTGGCTGTTGAATGCGAGGCGTGTTCCATCACGACGATAGAAGCAATCGGTGCCGGGAATAACGGGTTGCATCCCATTCAACAGTCCTTCATCGAAAACGGCGCGGTGCAATGTGGCTTTTGTACGCCTGGAATTATCGTGACCGTCAAAGCATTGTTGGATGAAACGCCCAACCCCGATGACAATGAGATACGGGAGGCTTTGTCCGGCAACTTTTGCCGATGCACAGGGCATATCAAAACGGTGGAGGCCGTTAAAAAGGTTGTACAATGCCATGAAGGAGAAAATCGTGGTCAAAAATCATGAAAAATATAGTGTCGTCGGAAAAAGAGTGCCGAAGCAGGATGGGCCTCAAAAAGCGACCGGACGAGCGCAATTTACCGATGATATGGTCTTGCCGGGCATGCTTCATGGTAAAATTATCAGGAGTTCGGTACCAAGGGGGAAAATACGCAGGATCGACACATCGCGCGCCGAGCGACTGATGGGCGTCAAGGCGGTGATTACGCCCAAGGATGCCGTGGGCATTTCGATGCGCAGCGGTGAGCCGTTGCTCTGTAATGACATGACAGTGAATTATATCGGGCAGGAGATCGTAGCGATCGCGGCGATGGATGAAGATACGGCCTGCGAAGCGGCAGAGCTGGTGCGGATAGAATATGAGCCGTTAAAAGCAGTTTTCAGCATTGACGACGCCATTGCGGAAGGGGCGCCGCTGATTCATGCGGGAAAAGCAGGCAACCGCGCCAAGTCGATTGCGATTGACTATGGCGATACGGACCGGGCCTTTTCCGAAGCCGAATATATCAGAAAAGGCGAATACACGGTGAAGCCGTGCCACAATTGTTATGCGGAACATCACGTCGTGATTGCCGACCATTCGGTTTCGGGAAAACTGGAAATATGGACACCCAATCAATCCCCGCTTATTGTGCAACAAGACATGACGAATGCTTTGGGAATTTCAGAGAGCAACGTCCGGGTGCTCAGCCTTCACACGGGCGGCGCCTTTTCCGGCCGGGTCGGCGCCAGAAACCACCATTTCATAGCGGCGATTCTTTCCAGAAAATCATCAAGACCCGTAAAGATCCGTTGCACAGCGGATGAAGAATTCATTGTTTACAAAGGCGGCGGAGAGCAACGTTTCAGCGCCCGCACCGGGGCCATGAAGGACGGCACCTTGAAGGCAATCGAGGGCGAGCTGCTGATTGAGTGCGGCGCGTACCTGGAACCTGTTCTCGTTCAACTGCTTCGAAGATTTACTGAAATATACACCGGGACCGCGTTTTATAAAGTGGATGGCATGCGATTTCGGGCCAACGTCGTGTATACCAATCATCCGCCGCGGAATATGCATCACGGCGCCAGCGCACTCGGCGTTCGGGCGGCGCTTGAAAGCGAGATGGACCTGATCGGGCAACATCTCGGATTGGACCCCGTGGCCATGAGGCTCAAAAATGCAGTGGAAAAAGGGGATAAGACCATCGGCAATATTCACTATGCAAGCTGCGGGTTAAAAACGTGCATCGAAAAAGTTGCAAAGCATTCCGCCTGGAAGAAAAAATATGGAAAGCTTCAGCCCTTTCATGGCATCGGTATCGGATGCGGGGGAATCAACTCCGGTGGAAAGGTGACATTGGATCATGATACCTCCGCCGCTATCATCAAAATCGAAGAAGACGGGAAGGCGACTCTTTTGACCGGAATACCCGACATGGGGCAGGGATCGCATACCGTTATGGCCATGATCGCAGCGGAAACATTGGGAATTTTTCCGGAAGACGTGACGGTCGTTTCCGGGGACACCGATGTGGTTCCACTTGACATCGGGGCATTCAGCCAACGGGGAACCCTCGTCACGGGAAACGCCGTAAAGGCCGCCTGTCTGGATGCGCGGAAACAACTGGCCCGAATCGCTTCCAAAAAACTGGGCGTCAACATGTCTTCACTCTGTTTCCGGAACAGGCTGGTCTACGCCAAGAAAGCGCCCGAAAAGCCGTTATCGTTCGACAGCGTGGTGCATGACGCACTGCATTCGCAGGAGGGCAGATATGTGATGGGAAAGGGCTTTTACAACCCGCCCTCCCCTTCCGGTATGGTGGGAACCCTGGCGGCGACACCGGCATTTTCTTTTGGCGCCCAGATTGCCGAGGTCGAGGTGGATCCCGAAACGGGCACGGTCCGGCTGATCAAAATGACCGTGGCCCATGACGTGGGCCGCGCACTGAACCCGTTGGCGGTGGAAGGCCAAATAGATGGTCAGGTGTTTAGCGGCATGGGACAGACCCTTCATGAGCAGCGGATTCAGGAAAAAGGGCTCGTGTTGAACCCCTCCTTTCTTGAATATAAGCTGCCAAGGCCCTTTGAGGTGCCGGAAATAGAGCGTATTATCGTGGAAACCATTGACCCGTATGGACCTTTCGGCGCCAAAGAAGTGGGAGAGGGACCCATCATGGCGGTTCCGGGCGCCATAGCCGGCGCTGTCAGCAACGCCATCGGTTACCCCATAACGGAATTCCCGATTACTCCGGAAGCCGTATTGCGGGCACTTCGACAAAAAAAGAACCCGAACAAGCGCGCTATGAAAGAATAAATTCCAGGAATAACCGCGTTGGTTTGTTCAGCAACCCGGCCATGCCCCTCTCCGTATAAGAGAGATAAAGCGTTTGACAACCGCCATATCTTATAATATTCGAATTTAGTGGATTATTATCGAGACACAAGCACAACCTATACCCAAATGCAGCAGGCGTTGCACCCAATTTTTGAAAGTTTTGACGCTATTGAAGCGATATACCTTTTCGGCTCAACGGCATCGGGAACCGCGCGAACAGACAGCGATGTCGATATTGCCGTGCGATGTGTGTACGGCACACCGTCCGAACGCTGTTTTGATCTTCGTCGGAGCAACTTGAGATGCCTGACCCCGATGTGATTGAATCCAAACTTAGGTTTCTCAGGGAATACCGTAAAAATCTTCCTGCTTTCAGTTGTTTTTATTCTGAATTCTGGATTCTGCTCCCTGACTACTGAGCAGTTACCGGATATGTAGCAAAACAGGCTCTTTTATCTTTATCCCGCTACGGGAAGATTTTGATAAAAGAGCCTGTTGTTATAAGTTACTGAAACCGCAATGCGGTACTAAAACTCTTCCAGGTCGATCAATTTTGTTTTGAGGATCTTCTGCGCGCAAAGGACTGCCGACGATACCGCGGTATCCATGGCGACGCCCCAGCCGCGTACGGTATCGCCCACGTTGTAGAGTCCGGCCACATTCGGCGCCCTGACGTCCAGCCGTTGCTTCCAGGCGTTGCCCGGAAAGGCCATGCTCGTGTCCGTCGCCAGAATCACGCCGTCCCCCTTCCAGATGATGTCCTCATCCTTGAAATCGGGGAACATGGTCTTGATCTCCCGCCAGAAGCTTCGAATCTCCTTATCGTAGATGGATTTTCGCTCTCGAAGCAAATCCACGTACCAGCGCGGCCATACCGGGCCGTACTGAAAGAGGTGCTGGCCCTGGGGCGCAATGCTCGGCACCCAGTTGGTGGGTTCGCTGAGCCATCTCACGTAGCTGGCGCCCGTGCTGTTGACCTCTTCCATACAGGGAACCAGCACCGCCGTCTTATAAGACATCAGCGGTTTCTTGCTGATGCAGGTGATGCCGGCGCTGGCCCGTGCCGCCAACTGGCTGTGCTCTTCTAAAAAACGCGCCTTATCCACAAACCATCTGGGGAAAAAGTCCCGTGGAATCAGCCGGAAAATATCCCACACCGGCATGTTGCTGATCACGATGGGCGCTTCGAGCTTCAAGACGCCGTCCTTGCTCTCTGCGATCACACCGGTCACCGCCTCTTTGCGCACGGTGATTTCACGCGCCACGCTGTTCAGCAACACCTCACCGCCACCGGCGGTAACCGCCTTGGCAAAGGCCTCGTTGATCAGGTTCAAGGGACCGTCCTTCGGATACACGGACCATGCCTTTTCCTTCAGGGCCAGCTTCAGGCACCGGAGCACTTCACCGGCGGAAAGATTGGAATTAAACTCTTCGGTGATATAAATATTGCCCATCTGCGCGATGAAGTCCTGCACATCCAGGCTGCTGGTATGATCTTTCAGCCAGTCGCCAAAACCGATATAATCCCACTCCTCCATCTCGTCAAAGCTCATCTTTTCCACCAAACGCAAGGTGTCGATCAGCTCCGGCCGGTCTCCTGCCGGAATGTAGTCCCAGGTGGCAAAATCATCGATCTCACCGGGCACTTCATGGAATTTCTTGTTCCGAAAAAGAACGAAATTGGGGTCGAGCGTCTGCAGGGGAATACTCTGTCCGACCAGGTCCAGCAGTTTCACCGCATGGCCGCCCGCGGACAGGCCGTGAAATCCGTATTCGGTTAAAATCCCTTTCAGCGGAAAAGACGTAGCCCTGCCACCGACAATCGGCGCCTTTTCAAGAACCGTTACGTTTTTCCCCCTTGAAGCCAATGCCGCGCCTGCCGCCAGCCCGCCGATCCCGGCACCGATAATAATTACATCACATTTCTTCGCCATTTTATTCTCCTTAAAAATACTTATTACTATACATACTGATAGTTTTGTGATTCTTAGGCCCTTTACCAGAAACATGCACGCTTTTGCGCGCATATTCGCCGAAGGTGAAAGATGGCTTTATGCATCCCAGCATTCCAGCATCCCAGCATCCGGCTTTGCCGGATTAGGCCACGCTTAAATGGATCTGCCGATCAATTCTTTCAATATCTCGGAGGTGCCGCCGTAAAGTCTCATCACCCGCGCATCCCGCCATAACCGGGCAATTTCGTACTCTTCAATATAACCGTACCCGCCGAACAGTTGCAAGCAGCTATCCACGACGTTGCTGCGCAGCTCGGTATGCCAGAGTTTGGCGGCCGCCGCTTGGTGAACGGTTAATTTTTTATCCACCACCGCTTGAATGCAGGCGTCCAAATGCGCCCAGCCGACCTGAAGCTTGCTTTTAATGTCCGCCAGCACAAAGCGCGTGTTTTGAAAATCGATAATGGGTCTGCCAAAGGCTTTTCGCTCTTTGACGTAGGGGACTGTAATGTCATAGGCATGCTGAGCGGCCGCCTGACAGGAAACCGCGATGGTTAACCGCTCCTGAGGCAATTCCTGCATCATATACGCAAACCCGCGGCCTTCCTCCCCCAGCAGATTTTCTGCCGGAACAAAGAGATTATCAAAAAACAGCTCGATGGTATCCACCGATTTATTCCCGATCTTCTCGAGTTTCCGCCCTTTTGTGTAGCCTTCGGCCGAGGCGTCACAAACAAATAAAGAGATTGTATCCGCGCCCCTGCCCGAGCCGGTTCGCGCGGCTACGACGCCGAAATCGCTGCTCAACCCGTTGGTGATAAACGTTTTGGAACCATTCAACAGGTAACCGCCGCTGGTGCGCGTTGCTTTCGTTTTAATCGCTTTTAAATCGCTTCCCGTGTCCGGCTCCGTCATACAGATGCTGCCGATGGCTTCGCCGGTGGCCATTTTGGGTAACCATTGCCGTTTGACCGCTTCGGTGCCGTAATTGTTCACATAATGGGCGACAATATCGCTGTGATTACTGAAAGCCGGACTACATGAACCGACAAATGCCTGTTCTTCCCCGATAATCGCATTGATTTTAAAATCAAGCCCCCCACCGCCGTATTCTTCCGGAATATCCGGCAGCAGGTACCCTTGCGCACCGCAAGCAAGCCAGAATTCACGATCAACAATACCGTTTTTCTCCCACTTATCAAGATTCGGAACCATCTCCCGTTTAAAAAATTCTCTTACACTATCCCGAAAAAGCGCATGATCTTCGTTATAAATACTTCTTTTCAACACGTTGCTAATCCTCCTTGTTTATTCAACAACCACTTTTCCCTCCCTCACGATTCTTCTGCGCGGACCCTCTTCGGGTTTGGCTGATTTTTCCAACACCTCCAATTTATAAGAAAAGGTTCCGGCTTCCTTGAAATTCAAACTGACTGTCTTGCCGTATGTCAAAAAATCGGTGAGAAAACACCCTTCAGCCTCGATAAAACCGGATGCGGACTCGGTCGCAAGAATGCAGGATTTGGAATTTTCATCAAAATTGATGCTCACATTTTCTTTTTCAATCCAACTGACCCAGATCACACAACTATCTTTTGGCACTTTCAATTCACTCGGGTAGAGATAAATTCGGTGCTCTCCGCCGACGGACTCTTTGGCGATTCTGACAATGAAACACTGTGCGGCATTCAACAGACCGGTATGCAATACAAAAAAAGCACAGATCATTATCAATACTAAGGAACGAATCCACTGGGCTCTAAAACCTTTCATCTTTAATTCCCTTCATTTTCCTCTATAGGGTCCTGAACGTTGCGTGCGCCAATTGCCGTTGTAGGGGCAGACCTGTGTGTCTGCCCCCGTGAATCATGGTGCACGCTCCCCGCCAAACCAGGGCGGACACATAGGTCCGCCCCTACGGTGACCGCGACGCCAGCATGTTGTTTTCATTAACAAACCGGTAATGCTCACCAACCGGTTTATCCTTGCTTCATACACTGCCGTGTACTTTACGAAGTGCGGTCTTCAAAATTTTCCCCGCTGGAGACAAGGGAAAACTATCCACGAACTCGATTGATTTTGGTATCTTATAGCCGGCGATCAGACTCCGGCAATGGGTCAGCAGCTCATCCGCCGTCGCGCTTTCCCCTTCCCTCAGTATCACCAGGGCCTTGACCGCTTCCCCCCACTTTTCATGCGGCACACCGATAACCGCCGCATTCTGGACGGCCGAATGTTTTAGCAACGCTTGTTCCACTTCGATGGAGTAAATGTTTTCGCCACCGGAGATAATCATATCCTTGGTTCGATCGACGATATAATAATATCCCGCCTCGTCGCGATACGCCACGTCACCCGTATGGTACCAGCCGTCTTTCAGCACCTCCGCGGTCAACTCCGGTTGCTTGAAATATTGTTTGAATATCGTGGGTACTCTTGCCACGACCTCACCGGGTTTTCCGACCCCAGTTTCCCGCCCGTTAATATCAATCGTCTTTATTTCAACGTAGGGTAGAGCCCGACCGCAGGATTTTAGCTTCTCCACCTTGTTATGGTCTTCGGGCGGCAACAGGGTAAACCCGCCGCCGCTTTCCGTTGAGCCGTAAAACTGCAGAAAATCGCATTTCATCTCTTTAACGGCCCGCGCCAGCAAATCCGGGCTGATGGAAGACCCCGCGTAGAGAATAAATCGCAACGAGTCAAAATCATACGGTTGGCGGTTGGGGGCGTTCAGCAGGCTTTCGATCATGATAGGCGCCAGCGCCAGCGCCGACACCTTGTCCCGCCGAATGGCCTCGATCATCAATTCGATTCTCACCTCCGGCACAACGGACAGTTTACTGCCGTTATATAAGGCCGCCATACCGTAGTTAAGCGCCAGCAGATGGAAATTGGGCGCAACGAACAGCATGACGTCCGACTCCCAAAAGGACAATGAAGGCTCCAGGTCCAACTTGAGGAACCAGAAGGTGTGGGACCCGAAAGTCAGCTCAACGCCTTTTGGCATACCGGTTGTTCCCGAGGTGTATAACTGAATGGACGTGTCCTCCAACTGTATGTTGACTTGCGGCCTGCCGTCATCAACGGATCCGATCCAATTTTCAAGCGCCGTGGAACGCCTGTCCTCTGAATTGAAAAAAACCACCTCAAATTCGTGATCGCAACTCTCTTTTATCTTCTCAATCGTTTCCTTATACTCATAAGTCGCAAATACCAGGGGAATGCCCGCATCCTTGACGACCGCAGCCAGTTCAGCGGGCGCAAGCCGCCAATTCAGCGGAAGAAACGCTTGCCCCGCCTTCATCACGCCGAACCAGATATAAAAAAAGTATTCGGAGTTCTTGCCGATAAAACTGATTCGCGAATATCTGGGAATCTTTCTCTCTATGAGGGCGTTGGCGATACGATTGCTTTCCCGCTCCCATTCCTTATAGGTAATCGATCGGTCGGCCAGCAAAAAAACCTTTTCGCCACCCTTCTGTTTGGCGTAATAAGTGGGCACGTCCGCCAGTGTTTTGATTTCCGGATAAATCCACATAATAAACTGCCTCCCTGATCCTATCGGATCAACTATTCATTCCAGCGGTTAACCTGCCGCCCGAACGTCGAGCGCCTGTTCCCGTTTTCCGGCAAAAATTCGGCGAGCCCGTTCCATCAGACCGGCCAGGGCCGGCAGCAGGACAATGGCGCCGATCATGTTCACGAAAAACATGAAGGTGAGCAGTATGCCCATGTCCGCTTGAAATTTGATGGGTGAAAACGCCCATGTGGCCACACCGACGGCCAGCATGAAGCCGATCAGAATAACCGCCTTACCGGTAATTCGCATGGTCTTTTCATAAGCATCGAAAAGGGAAAGGCCCTCGCTTAGGCCATACTGCATCTTGCTGTAAATATAGATGCCGTAGTCCACCCCGATGCCCACGCCCAGCGCAATGACCGGAAGCGTTGCCACCTTGACGCCGATGCCCAACCAAACCATCACCACTTGGCAGAGCACCGAGGTCAGCATCAACGGCAAAATGATGGCGACCACCGACCCGATCGACCGAAAGGTAATCACGCAAAGCACCGCCACGATGCCGTAAACCCAGAACAGCATGACATATTGGGCTTTACTGATGACAATATTGGTCGCCGCTTCAATTCCCGAACTGCCGGCAGCCATCAGAAACTTCGATGTTTCCGTATTGTTTTTGGAAGAAAATTCCTCCACCAGGTCGACCACGGCTTGAAGGGTTTCCGCCTTATGATCTTTCAGGTAGATTACGATCGGAGAATTCGTGCCCGCGCGATTGCTGGCGCTCGGGGGCGCTTTGATGGCCACGGCGTTCAGTGTCCGTTGATTGGACGTCAATCCCTTCCATTTTAGATTTCCCTCATTAAACCCGGTCAGGAGCATTTTCACCGCATCCGCAATAGAACTGGTCGCCTGCACCCCCGGAAGCTGTTCCAATTGCCACTGAAGCGCTTCCATGGCAACCAGGTTATTGTAATCACTGTTCTGCTCCTCGGGCGTTTTCACCATGACGACAAAAAGATCGGAACTCGCGGAATAGTTTGCCACCATGAACGCATTATCCAGATTATACCGGGAATTCGGCCTGAGCTCCGGCGCACCGGGATCAAGATCGCCGATTTTTAAATTCTTGCCGCCGATGATTCCAAGCGCGAATAACCCTACCGCCACCAAAACCGCAACCACTGACGCCTTTTTCCCGGTCATTTTCGCCAGTGTAGACCAGACAAAGCCTTTAATCGAAATGCCGGATCCTATCAGTTTTTCGGTTTCTGAACGCCGAACCCCGGTGTAGGAAACAAGAATCGGCAACATGGCCAGATTGGTGGCAATGAGGATCACCACGCCGATACTGGCGCCTATCGCCAGTTGTTGAATGACCGTGATCTGAATAATCGCCATCGTGGCAAACCCGATGCCGTCGGTTATCAGCGCGGTAAGCCCCGGTTTATACAGTTGCCGAAACGTCAATCGGGCCGCTTGAAGTTTATCCGCACCATTGGCGGTCTCACGATGAACGCCGGAAATAATCTGGACGCCGTGGCTCACCCCGATAGCGAATATTAAAAAGGGAACCAGCATCGAGTAAGGGTCCAGCGCCAGATTGAACACTTTCAGCGTCCCCAACTGCCACACGGCGGCTATGATGGAACAGCCGATCAATAAAAGGGTACTGCGAACACATCGGGTATAACCGAATAAAATGATGGTGGTGATCAATATGGTGACACCAAAGAAAATGGCGATCTTGTCGGTGGCGTCCAGCATATCCCCCATTACCTTGGCAAACCCGACAATGTGTATTTTAATGGTATCGCTTTGATATTTTTCACGAACCAGCTCTTCAAGCCGGCCTGAAAACTCCTTGTAGCTGAGCGGCTGCCCCGTATCGGGGTTGATTTCCATCAGGGGCACGTTGACGACGGCGGATTTGAAATCGTTGGCCACCAATCTTCCGATGATTCTGGCCTTGAACACATTTTCCTTCAGCAACGCAATGCTGTCCGGTGAGCCGTCATAGGTGTCCGGAATGACGGCGCCGCCCTCAAAGCCCTCTTCGGTCACTTCTATCCACCGGGTATTGGGCGTCCAGAGGGATTCGATGGCGGAGCGCTCCACGCCGGGAATAAAAAATATTTCATCCGTAATGTTACGCAGAATCTCCTGAAACTCGGGCGTAAAAATATCTCCCTGGGTCGTTTCCACCGCGATTCTGACGGCATTGCCGAACCCTTTCAGGTCTTCCTTGTGAGCCAAATAATTGGCAATATAAGGATGTTTGGTCGGAATCATTTTTTCAAAACTGGCATCCAGATGAAGGCCCGTCGCTTTATATCCCAGAAAAAACGTCACCAAAATGAAAACGATCAGCATTACCGGACGATTTTTAAAAACGATCAGCTCCAATAAGGGTATCTTTTCATTCTTCGAATTCAAAACCGTTTTTGTTTTGTCTTTTGCCGCCATTTATTTGTCCCCTTGCTTATAATCGCCTATAGGTAACCGTTGAGCCCCCCTCATTCCCACCATCACCGCATTGCCGTCCAAGGCATCGGCCACGCCGATCCATCCGGCGCCGACTTTTTGTTGCGTAAACGTGGCGGTTTCCCCGGATCCGATCAGAATCACGCCGGAATAGGATACCATGATGAGCGTTCCATCGGAACACACGGTCGCGCCGCCAATCGTGCCGCCGGTTTCCGTTTCTAAATGCCGCCAGGTTTCGCCCAGATCCGTGGAGTGAACGATATTGCCGCCGAGCCCGTAGGCTATCACAAAGGGATCATTGGGATAAGCCACGATGCCGAAGAAGCTGCCGTCATAGGAGGAGGACGATAGCTTTTCAAAATGCGCCCCCTCATCCAACGAGCGAAATATGCTTCCGAATTCGCCCGCGATAAAAATGGAGCCCTTTGCACCGGCACAAATGGAATTCAAGTGATTTCGATCCGGATTATCAATTCTATCCCAACAGGCCTGCCAGGTCTTGCCCCCATCCACCGTGCGGCCAATTTGCCCATAGGCGCCAACGACAAACCCTTCCATGTCGTTTTTAAACCACACGTCCATAAGCGGCTCACAGCAAATTTTTTCATCGAAGGAACGCTGAAAATCTTCCATCGTAAACCGCAGCGCATCCAATTCAGAAGATAAGGCCGTTTGATTTTCCGGATCGGCGGCAGCCAGGGCCGCTTCTTTTTCCGCTACCAGCGATTTTGCCAGGGTTAACCCGGCCTCGATCAATGCCATTCCATCCAGTTGTCGCGTCCAATTCAGGCCGCCGTCCTCCGAGTGCAGGACAACGCCGTCATGCCCGACGGCCCAGCCTTTCTGAGCAGAGGGAAAATACACCGCCGTCAAGGTCAGACTCGTGGGCACCTCGGCCTGCTGCCAGTTGATTCCCTTGTCATCGGAATACAAAATGTGCCCGCGTTCTCCCACGGCGACGAGACGGGTACCGGTATTGGCCACATCCGTCAGCATCGATGAAACAGCCTTGCCGGTTTTCATAGCCGGTCGATGCAACAAATCCGTTACCGCGTAAATTGGAACGGAACCGGAAAGAACGAACACGAATACCGCAATAAAAAGCAACCAACGCCGGTTAAGGGGCGTTACGGCAAAACGAGTAGACTGGGTCATGGTGCCCTCTTCTGAATGATTCGAATAATGTTATCCAACTTGGTATAAAAACAACGCCGCTCTCTCGCAAAAGAGAAAAAATCCTTCGCGAGAGAGCAAGCTTGGAATTACTGTCCCATACGTCTCATCTGATCCGGCAGAAAGTATGATTCATCTTCCCGCTGATCGAAAATAGGCATATTGTCATAATCTGAATAATCATAATTGACCGAAGAGATACCGCTGGGCAGATCAAAATGCAGATTCATAAAGATCTGGACTCCCGGAATCTCGTAAGCGTGCGCACTTGGTAACAAATCCGTGCGCCAGAGATTGCCCCGGGCATCATACACATCCTGGGTAATGGCTGCCCAACTGTCCTCATCGTATTGAATAACCCGCTTAGCGTAACTTTGCCGGGCGCCCGGCTTTACGGTTGCTTCCACCACCCATACCCGGTGCAGCTCAAAACGAAGATATTCCGGCGAAATGTGCCCCTTTTTGTACTTCGTGGTCGGCGCCACTTTGGCCATGGATCGGTAGGTGTTGTAGGGAATGATCATCTCTTTTTTCCCAACGAGTTTCCAGTCGTATTTTTCCATGGAACCGTTGAATATATTGGATTGATCATAGGCCACCGTACCGCTGAACGCGGGGTTCGGGGTGTCATGGGCGACCGTGGGCGCCATTCGAACCCGGCGTTGCCCGGTCAGATACTGCCACGCCCTCCGGTTTTCCTGGGACTCATTCAGCGGATCGCGCACCAGCAACAACTCACCTTTTCTTCTTGCCGGCAGCAAATACTGTGATGAAAAATACCAGAAATCGCCTTTAAAGGTTTCCGCGCTGCCTTCCTTATAATAATACGGCCACTGCTCATTCACTCGTGAACCGCTGGAAAGCACCACCTGTCCGTCGGGTTGAATGAGATAAGCCGAGTAGCTATAGACCTTAGCTTGACTCTGATATCTGCAGGTGTGGTTCCAATGGACTTCAGCGCCGGATTTGGGAATCGGAAAAGGAATGCCGCCATAAGCGCCTTTCGGATTCAACTCGTCCTCCGAAAGCTCGGCCTGAAGGGCGTTTTTATAGGTGTTCTCATAGACGTACTCGGGCATGGCATGGGGGCGATGACTCGGATAAACATCAATTCTGAACGTATCCGGATATTTCTTCAGGAGCGCCTTAAGCCCGGCGTTCAACTGATCCGCGTATTGATCCATATTGCCCGCATTGATACTGAAAAGTATCTTATCACCCTCATACGGGTCCACATATCGGCTGCCGGGTCCTTGATAACCGGCCGGCGGCGTGGTCATTCCCCCATCCCACGCGGGGATTGTTCCCGCTTCGTTGCCGGCCCGCTCCGCACCGAACGGCGTCAGGGTGGTTTTCAGCGTAGCCGCTTCTTCCGCGGTCACCTTGGCCATCGCAACCGGTGCGGCCGCTAATATCACACCGATGAAAAAACAAAAAACAAGCAGTATCCTTTTATTCATTTTTACCTCCGTAAAAATTATGGAAAAACATTGAATGCCAAACGGTTTCACTTCATCCAGCTTCGCTGGCCTTTTAGCTGTAAGCTCTCAGCCGTTCCCTTGGACGATTAGGTATTTTATCAGAAACATGCACGCTTTGGCGTGTATCTTCACAGAAGGTGGGAGATGCCTTTTTTTGCATCCCGGCATCCCAGCTTCCCAGCAATCCGGCCTCGCCGGATTAGAATGTATATTTTACATAGGCAGCGAAATAATCTCTGTCAGCCTTGGCATAATCTTCGGCATCCCCCAGAAATTCCGTATAGCTGAAGCCGAATTTCATGTCCAAATTGTACGTAAAATCAAATCCGATGGCCAATTCGTGCTGCCTTTCCGTAAAGGTGCCGGCAAGAGATGATTTGCCCTTGACCTTATGCTTCCAGGTAACCGGCACTTCCATATCATACCCTTTTAAAATATTATTAAATTTGAAAGTAACTTTGGCCAGGTACCCCATGGCGTCCGTGTCGTTTGCCAGGTTGTGCGCATCCATAACCGTATTATAGCCGCCCTCTAACAATAACAGTGTCTGATCGACAAACAGAAAGGGCCCGTAGGATTGATAGACATTCACCAGGTACTGGACCACATCGAATTCCTCGTATTTCGATCCGACCACCGAAACCGGAAGATCTTGCCGATAGGCAATTTCACCACCGATATTGGTCTCTCCGATCAAGGTGCCGAAGCTAAAGCCGATGAGTTTGACATCCTCGGCATAGGCAAGATGATAGGTACCGGCGGCCGGATTGGCTACGAACATCGGAAATTTTTCATGATAATTGATATAGCACAAATTAAATTCGGTATAGTTAAGGCCTCTGGCCAGGTATCGCAGGTTGGCGCCCCATTGGCCGCTGTCGTCCGGCTCATCATCGTGAACGCGGGTGAACAGCACCCGATCCGGACCCCCTAGATAATAATGTCCCCCCTTATCCGTTAAGTCCGAAGTGCTGAAAAAAGAACCGGCCGCATCCAGAACATTCTTTTTATATTCCCATTGATAATAGGCGGCAACGCTGAAATCCGCGAAAAGATCCATTTGCATCAGCGCCTGCCCACTGGGCAGATAAACGTCCTTCAGCTCAAAACCGGGCACATTGACCTGTGTCACGTCGGCGTAGCTCATGGCATTGCCGATAGCGCCGAAGGTTGCAAGCGCCTCACCCCAGGTAACCACCTGTTTTCCGACGCGGACCATCAGGTTCCGATCGGCGATGAAAAAATCGCCCGAAACATATAGATCGCGAAGGTTGACCCCTCTTCCATGAATTTCCCGGGTATCATCGTCAAACTCATCGTGCTCGGAGAGTCTGCCACCGACGAAATTGTTGTTGGTCGAGGGAGAATCGTTGTCATTGTCCTGCGTATACGCTTGATCGTAAAACCCGTATACGGCTGTGTAAAAAAGAAAATTTTTAAAGGTGTAGGCGACCTCGGTGGATATCGAGCCTCTATTGGATGTGAGCGTCCCCTCGTCAAAGTTGCGATTCCCGTCATCGCCGTTGATATTTCTGAGATTGAACGAATCCGGCTCTGTCGCGCGGTAGGATATTCCATAATTCAAGGTGGTTTTAATATTGAGTTTGGAATCCGGCGACATTTCTACTTCAAATGCTTGGGACAATGTCGCCGACATGCCGGTGAGCGCAAGGCTGCACATCGCCACCATCACGAATTTGACCCCCCTCCTCCAGAACTGTGCGGACATCGATTTCTTTCTTTTCACCATCTTTTCCTCCTAATTTTTTGTGGTAACAGGTTGGTTGTGGTTACTTACAGCGGAATAAACGCCTCCTTTCCACGCCAATGCCCTAAGGTTGGGCTCCTCGGCATTTTCGATAAAACAGACTGTGCGCTGAAAAATTGATTTTATTCATTGCAAATTTTGGACCAAACCCATGTACCTTTTTTATCTATTTGTTTATTTAAGCAATCAGCTTTTTGATACCGCCTGTCGCCTGTTTTAAACGCTGATATTTCAGCAACCATTGTTTTTATTTAAGCGTTTTTTGGTTCACCCCATCGGCCCAAGAACGAACAAGGGTAACTCAGGCAAATTTTATTCAGGGGCTATTCCGCAGTCTGCTCAAGCTTCTTGCCCGCTCCCAGCGCATAAACACCGACCAGGGCGGTGCAGGCCAAAACGATAAGTCCTAAAATGAACAGAATGCGAAATCCTGTCCAGTCGATCAGGTAGCCCCAGATGGTTGCGCCGAAAGCCGCCATGAGAGCAGAAAACATTGAAATGCGCGAATAAATCTGGCTGTACTCGCGCACACCGAAAATGGACCGGGCCATCAGCGGCACCTGAACCACCGCGCAGGCGTAAAAGGGGCCGAACAGAAAACCGGCGATCAGAACGATGGCAACAGATGTGGGCACAAACCAGAGAAGCACCAGACCGGCCGCACCACAGATGAGGGCTGTCCACATGCCGCCCATGATACTCTTGTCGGCGATGGTACCAAGGCCGACTTTACCCAGAGCCTGGCCGGCCATCGCCGCCGAAGCCAGCAGACCGGCAAGCCCGACAACCGTTGCGGCAAGCGGCAGAGAACTCGCATAGGAGGGCAAAAATTGATAGATAACGGAATTAAAGCCCACCAGCCCGGCAAAAGCCGCCGTCGCGAAGAAGGGACCGGACTTGAACGCCTTGGACGCAGAAACGCCCATAACGACGGGTGCGGCCGTCAAGTGGTCTTGGCCGTTATCGCCATAGGGAAGCAGCCCCTTGTCCTTGGGGAAGCTTCGAATCGCAAAGAGGGTGAACGGCAGCGCAATGGCAATGGCTAAAATACCAAACACCCGATAACCCATCTGCCACCCATGGGTCGTGATGAGATAATCCCCCAACGGATTGAAAAGCACCCCTCCGACGCCGGTGAACGCCATACACAGGCCGACAAAGAAACCGACCCGCTGCTTGAACCATCGATTGATGAGTGTCGGCACGGCAAGGTAGAGGAGGATGGATTCCCCGAAACCGATGAAGGCGCCCGCAATGTAAAATTGCCACACGGCATTGAAAAATCCCATGGCAAAGAGCCCGCCACCGACAAGGAGCACGGCCGTGGATAATACGGCTCTCGCATCCTTTGCCGCCAGAATTTTGCCCGCAAATGACAATGCAAAAAACATCGTAAAACACAGGACCGTCATGTAAACGGCAAAGGTCCCCTTGCCGACACCCAGCGCCGTACTGACGGGGGTGTAAAAAATGCCGGCACAGCTGAACGCCAGCGCCGATGGGCCCATACACAACGCTATTCCGGTGGCCACCACAAGGTAGTGATTGATATTGGACTGCTTGTTGCTTCCCACTGACACCTCCCCCAATCTTGTTAAGCGGTTAAAAATGTGGCAAGTGAATCCGTTAAAAAACCTTCCGGTCTGTAAGAATATTGCCGGTTTATCCATCTTCTCGCCCCTGTCGGCACCCCTTTCACGCGAGCAGCGTGCTCCCTTGGCGACAATTAAAAATAGAACATAGCAATATTTGTACCATCTAAAATAAAATGGCCTATCACCTTGTTATTAAAAAATTAACCATATATATTCGTCCGGTGCCTTCCGCTGCCATGCAGATATATAAACAGGCACTGTTTATATTTAAGCTGTTCTTGATTTGGATTTTTTTTTAAGGTAAGGGAAATCTAAACGGTTCTTGCACAACCATTCCGTCGGCGCAAACAACTACCCGCAAATAACCTTCAACATCGAAGAACCCGACTGGTATTGAAATATCAACACGCTGATGTTTTAAAAGAAACCTTGAAGACAGGAGCAATCATGACATCCGAGTTACCCGGCTTCTCACCGGCCCAATGGGACTTCCTGGCCGTGCTCGAAGCGCTCGAAACGCCTGTTCCGATCGACATTGTCGGCACCTTGGTTCCGTTACCGGCAGTTCCCTTATTTGACCTGATTCGACGCGGCACCCAACTTCATATTCTTGAACAAACGGACGGGAGTATCTTTTCGCTCTCGCCGAACCTTCCCTCAACCGTCTCCGCAAAGCTGAAAGCAATCAATACCGCTGGTCGGGTTTCCGAAATTTTGGATCAATTGTCCAACTTAAGCTTGCTGGATCAACTCGACGCAACCATTATGGTTAAATTGCTGTTGCAAGCGCAACGAGTGGAAGAGGCGGCCTCTATTCAATTGGCTTCCGCCGAAAAGGCCATTTTAGCGCAGGATGTGACCTCGGCGCTCAATTCCTTGATGCCTCTTGTAGAAAACCGGCGTCACCTTTCGAGCCGAACCAAACTGGATAATCAGCTTATTACGATGGTTCTGGATGTTTCCGACCTGTGTTTGGCCAATGGAAAAAGTTTTCAGCCCATACTGACGCTGCTTCAGAATGCGAGCGTCATTACCGAAAAACTTGGTGACAAACGCTCGCAAGCGCTCATAAACATGAACATCGGTCGTTTTCTTTTTCTTTCAGGCAACCCCACCGACGCATTTAAGGCGCTTTCAGCCGGCAAACTGGCCGCGGAAGCCCTTGGCGACGATGATATTCTCTCCCAAACGGGCTCCTTTATGGGGCTCTATTGGTTTATTCAAGGTGAATATAAAAAAGCCCTTGCCTATTTTGAAACCATCGTGGCGCAAACCCGCCTGGCAGAAAACGACCTCGTTAATCCATTTGCCCCCGCATTCTTCAGTTTGTCGGCCTTGCCCTTTTATCAGTTCGATCGCGCCTTTACGATACTGGATGTTTTTCACCAAAAAGCAGAGGGGAAAAAACAGCCGGGGGCGGCCGTTATCCTAAGGACTGTTTTGGGCTATATTCTGCTGAGGCACCAAAAAGAAAAAGAAGCAATCGCGCATCTGTCCATCGCACAAAATATTGCTGCGGAACAAGGCAATATGCTCGCATTATTCTGGGCCAAGCTGTTTTTATCGTATCACCAGTTTTTAATCGGCAACTTGCCGGAGGCCCGAAATTTACTTCTAAAAGCCCTGAATGAAGGCACCCGAGCAGGGCTTGTCCCGTTACATGCCCACTTTCCCTGGATAGCGGAAATGCTGCTTGAATTCGAACACCATAATATCAGGCCGCTGCCCGATTGCAAACTGGATATCGTGGTTGAATCCATCATGGCCGGACCGACGCTTCCCGCCAAAGGCTGGGTCATGCGCATTCTTGCCAGGCGCGTGGCAATAAGAAAAGGGCCGGTCGATCAAATTCAGCGTTACCTTATAGACAGCATAAAGTATTATAAACACTCAGAGTTTAAGGCTGAATTATCCAAAACGCAGATAGAGATGGCTCGTCTGGAGTTGTCAATCGGAAATCGGGATAAGGCCCAAGCCTACGCGCGAGAAGCATGGCGTAACCTGCCCACCTACGCGGAGCACATTTTCCCCGATGATCTTCAGCATCTTATCGAAAATGTTTCAAAAGCGCCGTTTCTCAAAAGTTTTGTGTCTCCGGAAGTAATTCTGAACCGATGTTCCGAGATAATGGAAAGAATCTTCCCCGCCACCGACCTGAAAGTGCTGCTTGGCCGGCTGGTAACGGCCACCAATTGGTTTTTCAGCGCCGAGCGCAGCGGCTTTTTTTTGTTTGAAGGAAACCGGAAAAAGGATCAACTGCAACTTCTGGGCGCCGTCAACCTGACTGAAATCGAGACCGCCTCCGAAAATTTCAAGCCGCGGTCAAAAGCGATCATAGAAACCGTCCGCGGCAATCGTCCCGTGGTTAAGATGATTTCGGCGGAAATAGATTCAACGAATTTTTCCAAGAAGATTCGAATTCTACGCTTTCCATTCCATCTCGAGGAGAATCGTCAAGGCGTACTCTATCTCGAGAGTTCCGCTGTTGCGGACTGCTTTGATTATTTGAATGATCACACGTTGCACATTATAGGCGCTTATCTTGAGGGCCTATGCCGCCGGATATGGGAATACTGCCTGAACACGCAAAGAAAAGCCACCCGAATACACGATAAAACAACCGACCCGGGAAGCGCCGTAACCGAAACCGTTATCGGACAAAGTCCGGTTTTCATTGAGGTGTTAAAAAAGGCCAAACGCATCGCCAATGCGGATTATCCTATTCTGATACAGGGAGAAACCGGGGTGGGAAAAGAAGTGATTGCGCGGCTGGTTCATAAAAACAGCCCGCGTCATGACGGCCCCTATATTATTATCGATTCGACAACCATCGCCGAAAATCTCATGGAAAGTGAACTTTTCGGGCATGAAAAAGGCGCCTTCACCGGTGCGGACCGTCAAAAACCCGGCCGCGTTGAACTGGCCGGCGGCGGAACCCTTTTTTTGGATGAGATCGGCGAGTTGCCGCTTTCAATTCAGGCAAAGTTGCTGCGGGTTCTGGAAGAAAAAACGTTTACCCGGGTCGGCGGCAGTCGGGTTCACCAATGCGATTTTCGATTGATCGCCGCCACCAATCGAGACCTGACGCAGGAAGTTCGCGCCGGTCGATTTCGGGAAGATCTTTTTTACCGTCTCAATGTCCTTCCATTACAAATCCCCCCCTTGCGGGAAAGAAGAGAGGACATTCTTCCTTTGGCGCGATACTTTCTGGAAATCTCGTGCAAACGTCTTAAACGTTCATTGCCCCCCATCACCCCCGTCGAAGCTTCGGCCTTGCTCACCTACCCCTGGCCGGGAAACATTCGAGAACTAAAAAATATCATTGAAAGAGGCGCCCTGCTGTCGGGCGACGACCACTTGGAGTTTCAATTAACCGTGGCACCCATTGGCCATCAGACAACCTCCTTTGAAGACATGCCGACAATGACCGAATTACAACAGCGATACATCGCCTATGTACTGGAAACAACCGGCGGACGAATCGGCGGCCCTAAAGGCGCCGCCGAAATACTCGGGTTGAACCGCGGTACACTCTATTCACGAATGAAAAAATTGGGAATGCTCGATAGCGAGCACGGCAAGGACCATCTTGAGGCATCTTGAGGGAATCAGAAAATGCCAATACCTAACGCTGACTATTGCCCGCAACCCCGTAGGGGCGAACCTGTGTGTTCGCCCTGATTACGAAGGGCGAACACACAGGTTCGCCCCTACAATGCCGACGATAATTCGAAAATGCGCAGTAACTACTCAGGAATTCAGAATTCAGAATAATGCTCTAACCGCCGGAATCTTCATTCAACTAGATTAATCCGGCTGCTTTCAGTTGTTTTTATTCTGGATTCTGGATTCTGGATTCTGTCTCCTGGCTACTAAGCAGTTACAATGCGCATTGCATAAACGGTATATCAAAAAATTCGGTGTCCCTAATAAAATGTGTCCGAGATAATCGTTTGAAACTTCGTCATGCGATTCATTCACGCTGAAGGCGGGAATCCGGGTTCCGATAGAACCGCAGAATTCCCACCTTCGCGACAGAGAACGTTTTGCCGAGGTAACGTTTTTTTTACCTGACACAAAGCACGGGGCAATGCGCCTTGACAATGATGTATTGGGCGTTGGAGCCAAAAAGCAGTTTATCCAGCTTCGAGCGCCGCCGAATGCCGATGACGATCATATCGATGTGGTTTTCCCGGGCGAACTCGACCATGTCCACTCCGGGCGTATTGCCG